>DASZQO010000052.1:0-36948 GCA_035549615.1 Acetobacteraceae bacterium | reverse complement strand
GGCTGACCCAGGCTGGCGTATTTCTGGAGCGGTGTGCACTGACATCGATCCGCGCGCACTGCTCTGCGGATTTGTTCTACAAGCCTCTTCACGCGACCAACCGATTCCGGCTGACCGCGATCTGCCCCAGCCTGCCGGGCCAAAGTTATGGCGGACGATGAGCGAGATCGGTTTCTATCATCTGAGCCGTACCAGTGCCGATCAGGCGCTGCCGAGGCTGCTCGGCCGCACCCTGGCAGCCGGTGAGCGCGCGCTTGTCCTCTGCGGCAGCCAGGAAAGGGTCGAGGCGCTCGATGCAGCGCTCTGGCTCTGCTCCGACCCGATCTGGCTGCCGCACGGCACGGCCCGTATGGGCGAGGCCGATCTCCAGCCGATCTGGCTCAGCGCCCGCCTGCCGGACGCAGAAGACCCGCCGAACGGAGCACGCTTCCTCTTCCTGATCGACGGCGTCAACTGTCCGGATCTGAAACGCTTCGCCCGTGTGTTCGATCTCTTCGACGGCGCGGACGAGACCGCGGTCGCGGCGGCACGGTCGCGCTGGACAGCCGCCAAGGCCGCCGGCCACATGCTCACTTACTGGCAGCAAGGGCCGGGAGGATGGGAACGCAAGAGCTGAGCTCAAGTGTGATGGCCGGGAACGGAATGAGGAACGCGAGCGATCTCATCCCGTTCTCGGATCTGTCCGGCACGCCAAAAGATGAGAGGGGCTATTCGATCCCCGACTTGATCAGCGGCACGAGCTTCTTGATCAGCGTACCATTCACCGTTCCCGAGGCGGTGTTGGTGTCGAGCCCGGGGATATAGTAGCGCTTGCTCATCACGCACTGCACCACCGGCAGAAAGCCCTGCAGATAAAGCTGCTGGTTGAGGACGACGGTGATATAGCCGCTCTCCAGCCCGGCGACGGTGGCGGGAGCGAGGTCGATCCCACCGACGATGATCTCGCCCGGCTTCTTGCCGGCTTCCTTCAGCGCCTGCGGAATGAAGGAAGTGACGAGCCCGTGCTGGGTGCCAATCGCCTTGAGGTTCGGATGGCGCTCGATATAGGCGACGAGAATGGGCACGGCGAGCGATGAATTGGCATCCACCTCGGGCGAGATCGTGAGCTCGCTCACCTTGAGGCCGGCCTTCTCGAGTCCGGCGGCGAGCCCGCGATCTGACTGGCCCCGCGCACCTTCGGAGAAGAGCCCGTATTCGAGCGCCTCGTCACCCGGCTTCAGATGGCCCTCGGCAACCATGGCGGCGGCGGTTTCCTCGCCACCGGGGAAAAGGAAGGTGCCCGCATAGCCGAAGCCGTTCTGGCGGTATTTCGCTTCGATCTGCTCGAGCGGCACATTGCCGGCAGTGACCATGATTCCGGCATTCTCCGCCTGGGTGACGAGCGGCATAAAAGCGGCATCGCCGGGATGGCCCATGATCTCGATGCAGTCTGGGCTCGCGGCCATGGCCTGGCGGAACTCACTGATCATCGTTTCGGGCTGCCAGCTCGAGAACTGCTCGACGAGCTTGACCCCGAACATGTCCGCTGCGGCCTTGGCGCCGATCTCGCGCGGCAGAGTTGCACCATCACCAGGGTTGCCCCCCATCTGGAAATACATGGTGAGGCCAGCCCCGAGCTTGGGCGCGGCCTGGGCCATGGCGGGGATGGCTGGAAGGGCGAGCACGGCGGTGGAGAGGAGAACGGAACCCAAGATCTTTGGCAATATTTTCATGGTCTTTCCTCCTTCGAAGCTATTGCCCGCGATCAGCGGGGCTGGATCGGGCGATTACTCCCGAAATGCGAGGCGCCGGCGCAATTGCTTCAGGCGCGCCGGATTCTCGAGGCCGATATGCAACACGACTGCGACGATGAAGACGAGACCGACAATGACCTCGACCCAGAAGCCGGCAACGCCCGTCGCAACGATTCCAGCATCGAGCATGCCGATGATGAGGGCGCCGAAAACACTGCCGACCATGGTCGCCGAGCCGCCGAAGACCGAAGAGCCGCCGATGAATACACCGGCGAGCGCCGAAAGCAGCATGCCTTGCCCCTGGGTCGCGAAGTAGTTGAGGTTCTGGATCGTGAGCAGGAAGCTCGCGAAGCCTGCGACCGCCCCCATCATGGTAAAGAGCTTGATGCGCTCGCGTACGACATTGATCCCGAGCACCTGGGCGACCGTCTGCGAATCGCCGATGAAGAGGAGATGCTCGCCGAAGCGATGGCGATTGAGGATGAACCAGCCAACCACTGCCGCCCCGAGTGCCCAGAAAGCCTCAGCCGGAATGCCGAACAGCGTGCCGGCGAAGATGTTGGCGATCGGTGTGGCCTGGAGATCGGTCAGCGCATAGGAGAGGCCGCCGCAAAGCACGGTCGCGACGCCTGACCAGAAGAAGGACGTGCCGATCGTTATGATGATCGATGGAACGCCGACGATGGCGACGAGAACGCCGTTGACCAGGCCGACAAGCGCACCGCCCGCGAGCGCGGCGGCGAGGCCGAGCCAGGGTTGGCTGAGCTGAAGCGAGCAGAAGGCAAAAAGGAAGCCGGAGAATTGAATGACCGCTGGAAAGGAGAGGTCGATCTCTCCGGCGGCGATCACCAGCGTGAGGCCGAGCGAAAGAATGAGAAGCGGTGGAATGGTGACGAGGAAGGAATCATAAATCGGCCACCGCAGGAAAACGCGCGGGGCACAGGCGGTGAAGATGCCGATCAGGACGAAAAAGACGACGATGATCGGCAATCCTTCGAGCCGGCGCCCGGTGAGGAGCAGAGCCGGCGAACGCATGGAAGCGGCGGGCGCTTCCTTCGCGCGCGCCCCGCTCATGCCGCAACCCCCGCCGTTGGTTCGTGCAGCGCGATCAGAAAATGGGTAAGCGCGTCGAGATCCATGTCCACAGGCCGGATATTGGCGACGATGCGCCCACGATCGAGCACCACGAGGCGGTCGGCGAGCGCATGGACATGGGCAAGATTATGCTCGATATAGATTGCGGCGCGGCCAGATTCCTTGATCCAACGTACGAAATCGAGAACCTTCCGCACCTCCTTGATGGCCAGCGCCGTGGTCGGCTCATCGAGGATGATGAGATCGGCATCGAAATGCATCGCCCTTCCGATGGCAATGCCTTGCCGCTCACCGCCCGAGAGGTTGGCGACGGTGGAATTTGCGTCGATCCCGATCCCACGGAAACCGAGATGACTCTGGAGAATTTCGTTCGCGATTCGCCGCTGTTCGCGGACATTGATGAAGCCAAACCGATTGACGATCTGCCGTCCGGCAAAAAAGTTGCGCCAGAGCGGTTGTTTCTCGCCTAGAGACTTTTCCTGGTAGACGGTTTCGAAGCGGAGCGCATGCGCCTTGCGCACGGAATAGCGGCCGAGATCGATCGGCTCGTCGCGAATGAAGAGCCGCCCCGAGCTCGGCCGGATGACACCGGTCAGCGCCTTGATCAGCGTGGACTTGCCGGCGCCATTGTCGCCGATCAGGCCGACAATCTCGTTGCGCCCGATCGCAAGGTCGATGTCGCTAAGAGCCTGCACCTTGCCAAAGGAAACGCAAAGATTTTCTGCCCTAACGATGTTGGTGTAAGTGCGCGGCGGCGGGGTCCGGCTGTTCGCCATGAATGGTTTCCTCCCTTTGTTTTTATGTGCTGCCTCGAAACGGGCTGGACCCCATACCTATTATCCCATCCGCGCGCCGAGAGGGCGTGCCGCCGGGCGCGGATCAGCCGGCGATCGGCCCTGACCGTGGCACGATCTGGGCTTCGGAGGAGCTCCCTTCATAACGGGTCTTGGTGGTGAGATAGGGGGTCACGCCCTCCTTGGTCACGAATTTGAGACCGGTGTTGATGTCAGCTGGTCCGATCAGGCCGCCCGAGACCTTGAACGCGAACATCTCCATCACCGTGTAGAACCCTTGCAGATAGGGCTGCTGATCGATGACAAAATCGAGATACCCGTCCTGCACCGCCTTGAGCGATTCGGGAAGGAGATCGAAACCTCCGGCACGCACACCTTTTTTTGAGAGATCATGCTGCCGCATCACTTGGCCCACGCCTTCCGTCGATCCGGCATCCACCGCGAACAGTCCCTTGACGTTCTGATGGCCAAGATAATAGGCGCTGATTTTTGAAAATTCCTCGTTCACCGTCGGGCCGGTGGCGATTTCGCTAAAGGTGATGCTGCTGCCGGCTTTCTTGATTGCCGCCGCCGCGCCATCGATGCGCGGCTGGATATTGAGCTGCCCGGGAGTCGCGATGAAGAGCGCCACTTCGCCCGAACCCACCAGCGAGACGATCTTCTCCCCCATCTGGTAGCCAGAAAGGTAGAGATCCTGCCCGATATAGGCAAGCCTCTGGTTCGGGCTCCCCGGCGGCGCATCGGCATTGTAGCTGAAGACCGGAATCCCGGCTTCGAGCGCGCGAGCCACGGGTGCATCAAACCCTTTGGGATCGACGATCGAGACCGCAATGCCATCCGCCTTGGCCGCGATCGCAGCGTTCATCGCGTTCACCATCTGCGCGACGTCGCTCACCTCCGAACCTGTCCACTGATAGGTGCAGCCAAGCAGGGCGCAGGCATCCTGGATGCCGTACTGCGTGGCGACGAAGAACGGGTTGGTGGTGACATGATTGACGAAGACGAAGCGCCATCTCGGATGGTCGGGGAATGGCCCGGCATCCGCGGCCCGAGCCCGCCCCGCAATGGCCCCGAACGCCGCCGCGGCGGAAGCCACGCTGACACCGTGCATCATCGCCCGCCGTGGCAACTGTGCCGTCACACCGCGAACCCACGCTTCATTCTCTTTCTCATCCATCGTCATTTCTCCTCCTCCAAATTTCGGGTTGCGACCTGCGCTTGCTGGCTGGCCGGCTCCGGTGGTTTCGTTCTTCGCTCCGCGCGGGCTGCAAGGCGGACGGTGCGTCTTCGGCCAGCTTGTCCGCAAAGGGGAAGTGATCCTTTTTGGGGATGCCGAGGCGGCGGTGCAGCAGCGCCTCATGCACGTCCTCGATGGCCGAGCGGAGCAGCTCGGACATTAGGGCGAAGGCTTCCTGCGGCTTCCGTTCCCGGATCGCCTCGGCCACATGAAGGTGGCGGCGGAGCGAATATTCTGGCGTATGTGCGGAACCGCTCCAGCTGATCTGGAAGGAAGCGCGCAGGGCGGATTCGATCAGGGCCCCGAAGGAGACCAGGAAGGCATTGCCCGTGGCTTCGAGGATCGTTTCGTGAAAGCGAAGATCAGCATCCAAGAGATCGTTGGCCTTCCCCTGAAAGCGCACCATGTCCTCATAGGCGGTGTGGATGCGTGCAATCTTCGGAACGTCCGCGCGCTGCGCGGCGAGCGACGCGGCCCAGGGCTCGATGATCCGGCGCACCTCGAAGAGGTCGGTCACGAAACCGTCTGTCGGGGCGGCAGCAAGGTGCCAGGCGAGCACATCTGAATCGAACATGTTCCAATCGGTTCGCGGGCGAACCATCGTCCCCACCTTCCGCTTGCTGGCAATCAGGCCTTTGCCGGCAAGCAGGCGGAATCCCTCCCTGAGAGCGGAGCGTGAAACAGCAAGGCGTGCGCAGAGTTCCGCTTCGGTCGGCAGGCTCTTTCCCGGCACGGGATCGCCTCTGGCAATGCGCTCACCGAGGCTTCGCGCGATACGTTCCGGCAGCTTGCCGTCCGCGCGCCTTTCCGAGTCCTTCCTCTCGGGCGCCTCGATGTCAGATAAGGGCGTGCTCATGGTGATTCTTTCCGGCCCTCCCCATGCCGGCCGTGCCTTCCTGAATTTTATTGTCCTACAAATATAACCTGCTCGTAAACCCGCCTAAGCAGAATTCCATAATGGAATTTTCCTTGCGACGCCGCAAGCCCGCTACGATCCGCCTGCGGTGGCGACTGGATTGTTTCGAAAACATGCCAAATCACGGGTCCCAGCAAGGCCGGTCCGGCCACCATGCGCTGCCAAAGCAGGCTCTCCTGCAGAATTTTATCTGGCAAAAGGCGTTTAAGATCGGATACAGACCCGTCTCTCAAAGACCAGTTATCAGACATTTGCCGTGGATCCGCAGCTGGGAATCCCTCTTTCCGGGACGGCACGCGCGCTTCCTTGTCCTTTGGACATGTGTCATCAGATTTTTGTCATCAGATTTTCGGGCCCCAGGGGACTGGGACACGGAACTTGGGAGGAAATGATGCGCGGCGTGGTGTTCACTGGCGGACGTGAACTCGAGCTTCGCGAGTTTCCGGATCCCTCGCCGGACGCGGGCGAGGTGGTGGTGGAGATCAAGGCCTCCGGGATCTGCGGCAGCGATCTCATGACCTATCGCGCGCCCAAAGGCGGGGCGAGCGCCACGCTCGGCCTCGGCGGCCGTGGCGAGCCCGTCATCGCGGGGCATGAGCCCTGTGGGGTGGTCGCGGCCATCGGGCCCGGGGTCGATGCCCGCGAGGCCCATCTGGGCAAGCGGGTCATGGTGCACCATTACCGGGGCTGCGGGGTCTGCCCGCACTGCCGCACCGGCTGGACCCAGATGTGCGATGCCGGCACGACCGTCTACGGCGTGACCGGGCACGGCGCGCACGCAACTTATATGAAAGTTCCGGCGAGTACCCTGGTGCCGCTCCCCGATGCGCTCTCCTTCGCCACTGGGGCGGCGATCTCCTGCGGCACCGGCACAGCCTATGGCGCGCTGCGCCGGGTCAATCTCTCCGGCAACGACACCATCGCCATTTTCGGCCAAGGGCCGGTTGGACTCTCTGCGACCCAGCTTGCCCATGCCATGGGGGCCAGGGTCATCGCGCTCGACCCGTCGCCGGAGCGGCTTGCGCGGGCGAAGGAATTCGGTGCCGATTCGCTGATCGACCCGGGAACCAACGATCCGGCTGCCGCGGTGCGCGATCTCACAGCGGGGCGGGGGGCAGACATCACGCTCGATTGCTCGGGAAAGGCGGAAGGGCGGAGCGGGGCGATCCGGTCAGCACGCAAATGGGGGACGTGCTGCTTTGTCGGCGAGAGCGGGTCGGTGACGATCGAGGTCAGCCCCGAGATTCTGCGCAAGCAGCTCACGATCGTCGGCTCCTGGACCTTCTCCACCGTCGGTCAGGCGGAATGCGCACGCTTCATCGCCGAACGGGGCATTGAAGTCGATGCCCTCTTCACCCACCGCTGGTCGCTCGACGCGGCGGCGGAGGCCTATCGGCTGTTCGACACGCAGACGACGGGCAAAGGTGTCTTTCTGATGGAGCCCGGTTGACCTTCGCCGGAGCCGGGGGTTGCCCCGTCATGGGAACCCGTCTAAAGCCGCGCGCCAATCCCTGGTCCGGGCCTTCCGATCCGGAACGATCGGCGGTGCCTTCTTCCCGAAATATCATTACGGAACCGAACATGCCGGTGAGCCGCACCCTCTCGATCATCAAGCCTGACGCCACGCGGCGTAATCTTACCGGCGCCATCAATGCCGCGATCGAGGAGGCGGGCCTGCGCATCGTCGGTCAGAAGCGGATCCGTCTCACCCGCGCGCAGGCTGAGGCGTTCTACGCGGTGCACAAGGAGCGGCCCTTCTTCGCCGACCTCGTCGCTTTCATGAGCTCCGGTCCCGTCGTGGTGCAGGTGCTGGAAGGGGAGGACGCGGTTGCCCGCAACCGGGCCGTGATGGGCGCGACCGATCCTGCCAAGGCGGCTCCGGGCACCATCCGCGCGCGTTTCGGCGAAAGCATCGAGGCCAATTCTGTGCACGGCTCGGATTCTCCGGAGAATGCGGTGAGCGAGATTTCCTTCTTCTTCTCGCCGGACGAAATCACCGGCTGACGCGCGGCCGTCGGGATGGAAATCTCCAGGCTCGGCGAACGCGACTGGCTGCCAAAGGGCTCCGAGCACCTCATCCAGGCGGTCGCGACACGCGTTGCGCAGGCGAGTGCCGATGATATCGCGGCCGAACTTACCGCCCTGATCGCCGAGAATCGCGCCATCCATGAGCGCGATTGCGTCAATCTCAACCCCGCGACGAATGTGATGAATCCGGTGGCCGAGGCGGTCCTGGCCCAGGGGCTCGGCACCCGCGCCTCACTCGGCTATCCCGGGGACAAATACGAGATGGGGCTAGAGGCGATCGAAAAGATCGAGGTGATCGCCGCCGCTCTTGCCGCCGAGATCTTCGGTGCCCGCTTCGTCGAAATTCGCATGCCCTCTGGGGCGATCGCCAATCTCTGCGCCTTCATGGCGACCACAAGACCCGGTGATACGATCATCGCCCCGCCGCCCGAGATCGCCGGGCATGTCACGCACCACCGCGCGGGCGCTGCCGGTTATTATGGCCTCATAACCGTGCCGGCGCCGGTCGATCCTGCGGGCTATACGGTCGATCTCGGCGGCCTGCGCGCGACAGCGCTGCGGGCGAAGCCGAAACTCATCACCATCGGCGCCAGCCTCAACCTCTTTCCCCATCCGGTGCGGGAAATTCGTGCGATCGCCGATGAGGTCGGCGCTCTCGTCCTTTTCGATGCCGCGCATCTCTCCGGGATCATTGCCGGCCGCGCCTGGCCGAGCCCGCTCGCGGAAGGGGCGCACATCATGACGATGAGCACTTACAAATCCTTGGGCGGACCGCCCGCAGGCCTGATCCTTACCAATGAGGCGACGCTGGCAAGGCGCATCGAGGCGATCGCCTATCCAGGACTCACCGCCAATTTCGATGTCGCGAAATCAGCCTCGCTTGCGATCACCCTGCTCGATTGGAAACGCCACGGCCAGGCTTATGCGGCCGCCATGGTGGAAACCGCCCGCGCTCTCGCCGAATCCCTCGCCGCGCGCGACCTTCCGGTCTTCGCCGCCGCACGTGGAATGACGCGCTCGCACCAGTTCGCGCTTGAGGCCGGGCGCTGGGGCGATGGACAGCATGCGGCGAAGATCCTGCGCCGGGCCAATATCCTCTCTTGCGGGATCGGCCTGCCGGCCGCGGCCGCGGATCGGGACGTGAATGGTCTTCGTCTCGGCACGCCGGAGATCGTGCGCTGGGGCATGGGACCGGCAGACATGCCGGAGCTTGCCTTCTCCATCGCCCGCGCGTTGGGAAATCCGGAAGCGGCCGAAGGCATTGCACCCGAGGTCACCGAATTCCGTCGCCGCTTCACCGCGCTTCGCTACGTCGGCTGAAGAAATATCGGCCTTGAACCTGATGCCCGGAGGCGGAGTCGCCGTAGGTCTGAATCACGCGGGAAAACAAATGAATAGAGGGAGCTACGTGAGCCAGTGCGAACGCAAATGGCGCTAAGCGACCATGCCCGCCCGTCGCTCGCGCTCGCGGATGAAACGCTTGATCGCCGGGGCCACCTGCTCGCGAAAGCGCCTTCCGCTGAAAAGGCCGAAAAGGCCAGCCCCAGGCTGCTCGCGATGCTGGCGTAGCGCATCGTCCAGACGATGGCAAAGCGCATGGGCGGCGCGCGTCTGCCCGAGGCCGGAGATATCGTCGCGCTCGCCCTCGATGGTGAAGAGTGCCGTCCGCTCGACCGCACCGGGATCGACCCGCCGGCCTCGCCAGCGTAGCTTCCCGCGCGGCAGCAGATGTTTCTGGAACACCGCGGAGACAGTTTCGAGATAGAACTCCGCCGGTAGATCCATCACCGCGAAATATTCCTCATAGAAACGCTGCTTGGCGGCCAGCGGCTCGTGCTCCTCGGCCAGCCGATGGAGGAACATCTGCCAGTGGGCCTCGAAATGCCGGCCTGGATTCATTGCCATGAAGCCGGACAGCTGAAGGAAGCCTGGATAGACCCGGCGCAGAAAGCCGGGGTGGCCGAAGGGCACGGGATGGATCAGGTGGTGGCGGAACCACTCAAGCGGGCGCGCCGCGGCGAAACGCGTCACCGCTGTCGGCCCGGCCCGCGTGTCGATCGGCCCGCCGATCAGGGTCATGCTGAGCGGCGGATCGCCGTCCTCGCTCATCAGCGCCACCGCCGCGAGCACCGGCACCGCCGGCTGGCAGACCGCGAGCACATGCGTCTCCGGCCCGAGCAGCCGGAGGAAATCCATCACATGGCTGACATAATCATCGAGGCCGAAGTTTGGCTTCGTGACCGGCACGTCGCGCGCGTTGCGCCACTGGGTGACGAAGACCTCATGATCGGGCAGGAAGGCTGCCACCGTCTCGCGCAGCAACGTGGCATGATGGCCTGAGAGCGGCGCCACCATCAGGACCCGCGCATCCCGCGTTCGCTCCGCGGTGCGGTGGAAATGGATGAGCTCGCACCAGGGGCCCTGCCAAACGCTCCGCTCCTCGACCGCAACCCGCTCGCCTTCGATCATCGTGCTCGTGAGGCCGAATTCCGGCCGGTCGAAGCGCCGCAGGGGATGCTCGAAGCTCGCCAGCGCCGCGGCGGCGAAGCGGCTTGCCGGCATCCGGCTGAGCGGCTCAGGTGCCAGCTCGACAAGGGAGCGGGCGCTGCCGGCGAGAACCCGTGCAGGCAGGAGCGCCAGGCGCTGCATCTCATAGGCGTGGTACAGCATGCTTCCCCCAAAGAACGGGCGGAGGCTGCCCCGCCGACTCGGCCGCGATGATGGCCGGACTCCTGGCACAGGGCGAGGGCCTGCTTTTGCATTCCGCCTGCGCGGTGTCATCATTGGTTCATGCTGAGAGAGCTCTTCGATCTCTCCGGCCGCGTGGCGGTGATCTCGGGAGGATCGCGCGGGCTCGGGCTGCAAATCGCCGAGGCGCTCGGCGAGTTTGGCGCGACTGTCGCGCTGGTCGCGCGCAAGGAGGACGAGCTCGCCGCCGCGGTCGATCATCTCTCGAAGCAGAATATCCGGGCAGCGCCGATCGTCGCAGACCTTGCCGATCCCGCCGCCGCCGAGATGGTGGCCGCCGGCGCGCTCGCCCTCGCGGATCGGATCGATATTCTCGTCAACAATGCCGGCGCCGCCTGGGGCGCGCCTGCCGAACGGCACCCGCTCAGCGCCTGGCGGAAGGTGATCGACCTCAACCTGACGGGAACCTTCCTGCTGACCCAGGCGGTCGGCCGGGCCGCGATGCTGCCCGCTTCCGCGGGCCGCATCATCAATATCGCCTCGATCGAAGGAATGCGCGGTCGGCCGCCGGGTATGCCCGGCACCATCGCCTATGCCACGAGCAAGGGCGGGATGATCAGCTTCACCCGCTCGCTCGCGGCAGAATGGGGACCCCGCGGCATCACCGTGAACGCGATTGCGCCCGGCTTCTTCCCCTCGAAAATGACACGCGGCACACTCGACCGGTTCGGCGCCGAGATCGTCGCCCGGACTCCGCTTGGCAGGCTTGGCGGCCCGCACGATCTCAAGGGCGCGGCACTGCTTTTTGCTTCCGACGCCGGCGCCCACATCACCGGCCAGGTGCTGGCGGTCGATGGCGGGGCGACGGCTGTTTGAAGAAAGGAAGAGCCGTTCCCCGGGACTATGCTGCCGGTGGCAGCAGGGCCTCGCTCCGCGTTTCCGTTTCTCCGCCCGGTTCCTTACCCTGCTTTTGCAGCCAGTCGCCGATTCGGGCGACCGCCTCCTTGAGGGCATCCAGGCTCGCCGCATAGGAAAAACGGAGATGGCCGTCGCCGAGCGCACCGAAGCTCGTGCCTGAGACGCTGGCCACCCCCGCCTCTTCCAGAAGCCGCGACTGGAGGGTCCGCGAGTCAAAGCCGGTGCCGGTGATGTTCGGAAATGCGTAGAAAGCGCCGCCGGGGGTTGCGCAGCGGAATCCTGGCAGCGCCTGCAAGGCCGGGACGATATAGGCGCGCCGTTCGGCGAAGGACGCGACCATCCGCGCCACCGGCTCGCGCGGCCCGGTCATCGCCGCGATGCCGGCATATTGCGCGGCGGCATTGACGCAGGAATGGGAATTGATGGCGAGCCGCTCGGCATGCGGCAGGAGGGAAGCCGGCCAGACGCCGAAACCGAGCCGCCAGCCGGTCATCGCATAGGTCTTGCTCCAGCCATCAAGCAGGATCAGCCGGTCTTCGAGCTCGGGATAGGTCGTCAGGCTCGTATGCGTGCCCTGATAGAGCATCTCTCCATAAATCTCGTCCGACATGACCGCGACGTGCGGGTGGCGTTCGAGACCCGCGACCAGGCGGTCGAGCTCGCTTTTCGGCACCACGCCGCCGGTCGGGTTGCCGGGGCTGTTGAGGATGAGGAGGCGCGTCCGCGCGGTGATCAGCCCCAACACCTCCTCCGCATCGAACGAAAACCCTTTGCTCTCATGGAGCGGCATCGGCACCGGCGTCGCGCCGGAAAACCGGATGACGCTCTCGTAGATTGGGAAGCCCGGATTGGGGTAGATGATCTCGGCGCCCGGTTCGCCGAACATCTGGATGGCGAAAAACATTGTCACCTTGCCGCCGGGCACGACCAGCACGCGATCGGGTGAGATCGTGACGCCGTGGCGGCGATGAAGATCGGCCACGACTGCTTCACGTAGCGGCAGAATTCCGTTCGCCGGCGTATAGCCATGGTGGCCGTCCGCGAGGGCTTTCCGTCCGGCCTCGACGATATGGCCGGGAGTTGGAAAATCCGGCTGGCCGATGCCGAGATTGATGATGCTCCTGCCTTCACGCTGCAGCGCGGTTGCCCGTGCCAGGACTTCGAAGGCGGACTCGGTGCCGAGCAGGTTCATGCGCCCGGACAGGATGGGCATTGCTTGGGTCCTTATACTCTGAAACCGGGGCGTTTCCCCGGCCCGGCTGTGTAGGAGCTGTCCGGGAATTGGACAATGAGTGTCGCGGACTTGTGACCAAGAGCGGAATGCCCTCGCTTCTGTCTACGGATCCCGCCCCCGCTATTTGCTTTCGATCAATTCCTTGGGCTTTCCTTTGGGCGTTGGCGGACCGCTTCGTGGTTCCCCAGAAGCCATATCGATCTAAACCACCTCTTCCGGGGCGAGCAGGCAACGCGTCTCGGCATGCTGCTCGACTTGCAGCGTCGGGTGGTCGATGGCGAACCGTTCCGCAAGCTCGTGTGCGACCTCGACGAGGAAATCCGGCCCATGCGGGTCCCCCGGGATCACCAGGTGGCAGGTGAGCGCCGTCTCCGTCGTGCTCATCGGCCAGATATGCAGATCATGGATCGCCACGACGCCTGGCAGACTGAGAAGATAGGCGCGCACCGCTGCGGGCTCGATACCGGGCGGCACGGCATCCAGCATCATCCCGAGGGACTCGCGGAAGAGCCGCCAAGTACCCCAGGTGATCGCCAGCGCGACGATGATGCTGGCGGCGGGATCGATCCGGTTCCAGCCGGTCAGCCGCACGGCAATTGCCGCTGCCACCACGCCGGCCGAAATGAGCGTATCGGCAGCCATGTGCTGAAAGGCGCTGCGGACATTGAGCTCGCCCTTGCGTCCGGCGGCAAAAAGCAGCGCTGTCCCGCCGTTCACCGCGATCCCGATCAGCGCCACCACGATCACCGCGTCCGCCACCACCGGCACGGGAAGAAGAAGCCGGCGCAGCGCTTCGACCAGAATGGCGCCGATGCTTATGAGGAGGATCGCGGCATTGGCGAGGCTCGCCATGATCGTGCCGCTGCGCAGCCCGTATGTATAGCGTGCCGAGGGCAGTCGCCGTGCCAGCATCATGGCGACCCAGGCGCCGACCAGGCCGAGCACGTCGCCGAGATTGTGTCCCGCATCCGCGAGCAGCGCGGTCGAGTGCGCGAAAACGCCGCCCACGACCTCGAAGAGGACGAATCCGGCATTGAGCGCGACGCCAACCGGAAAGGCGCGGTTCAGAGCGGGCGTGACATGGGCGTGCCCATGGCCCCCATGGCCATCATGACGATGCCCCGTCGGCATGAGCGCCGATCAGACCGCCGCGCGGGGATGCGCGGTTCGCCACACTTCCATCAGCTTGGCCTCGTCCACGGCTGTGTATATCTGGGTGGTCGAAAGGCTGGCATGCCCCAGAAGCTCCTGGATTGCGCGCAGATCCGCGCCCTCCGCCAGCAGGTGGGTGGCGAAGGAATGCCTCAGCGCATGGGGTGTCGCGTGCTCGGGCAGGCCATGCAGCCGACGGAATTCCCGCAGCGCACGCTGGGCGACCCCGGCGGCCAGCCGCTTGCCGCGCGCGCCGACGAAGAGGGGGGCGGCAGGCCGCCGGTCAGGGTGGTGCGCAAGCCACGCGGCGATGGCGGCACGGACTGCGGGCAGCACCGGCACCATCCGCTCATTGTCCCCCTTGCCGCGCACGCGCAGCATTTCCTCTGCGCCTGGCAGGGGTGCCTCGCCAACACGAAGCCCGAGCGCCTCGCCGATGCGGAGCCCGCTGCCGTAGAGCAGCGCGAAGAGGGCGGTGTCGCGGGCCGCCATTGCGGCCGTCCGCGCTTCGCCCCCGATCTCCGCGACGATGCTGCACGCTGCCGGCGCTGAAAGCGCCCGCGGCAGCCGCCGGCGCATGCGCGGGCTGCGCAAGAGGCTGAGCGCCGGATTCTCCGTGCCGAGCCGTTTGGCGAGGAAGCGGTAGAAGCTGCGCACGGCGGCGAGATGCCGCGCCCGGGTCGCGTCGCTGTTCCCGGCGTTCGCAAGCGCGGTGAGCCAGGCGCGGAAATCGGCAACCGTGAGGCTGCCGAGATCGGCAAGAGAAGGCTCAGCGCCGAGATGGCGGGTCAGGAAACCAAGAAACTCTGCAAGATCGGCCTCATAGGCAGCCACTGTGAGCCGAGCCGCGCGTCTTTCGCCACCCAGCCATTCCAGGAACTGCACCTGCGCATCTTCGCCTTTCACACGCGCTCCAATGAAGCTGCGGCGGCGCGGGCAAGAAGCAGCAGGGGACCGCGCGCCGCGCTCGCCGGGCTCGCGAGCGGATCGCGCGAAGCCAGCGCGAGCACGGCCGGCACTGCGGTATCCGGCACCACCATCAGGGCCTCGTGCCGGGCGAGCGCTGCCGCCTCGCCGTGGAAGAGCACAGCCTCACCGTCGCACGGCCGTCGCCCAGGCATCGCTGTTCCCCCGAGCCTCATTCCCTCACGGCCGATCACGCGGGCGATCGTTCCCGCGGAAAGCGGCCGGGTCCCGGGGATTTCCGCCTCGACGCAGAGATTGACGGCATCGACGCCGAGCAGAGCCGGCAGTTCGGAAGTGATGGCGCCGATCGGGTCCATGGCCCGGATCAAGGCGAGCAGCGCCTGCTCGACGCGTCCGGCAAGGCTCTGGGCCGCGCGCCCCACTGCGAGCAGCGCGCTCGCCTGGGCGCGTGCCGCCTCGATCATCGCCGCCATATGATCGGCCAGGGGCTCGCCGTGAATGCGCTTGGGTGGGGCGAGCGTGCGGTAGAGATCGGGATTCTCGGCGAGCCATCCGGGATGGGCGCGGAGAAACGCCGCCACCGCGGCGGGGCTCGGCAGATCGGGCTTGCGGCGGGGGGCGCTCATCTTCGGGCCTTGAGCTTTGCCCCATCGGCAGTTTCGAGAATGACGATCATCGTCCCCTCGGCATCCGGCTCGGGAACGACCATACAGAGGGCCGGAGGCGAGCGGAAGCGCATGCGAAGGGTGCCCGTTCTGTTGCCCTATCCGTTCGCCGCGCCGTTCGAGTATGCGGTTCCGGAGGGGCTCGATCCAGGACCCGGCGACCTGGTCAAGGTCCCGCTTGGCCGGCGCGAGGTGCTGGGCGCCATCTGGGAGGGGCCGGCCGGCAAAACCGTCGCCGAGAGGAGATTGCGCCCGCTGCTGGCGCGTCTGCCTGTTCCTCCGCTTGCGCTCGAAATGCGCCGCTTCATCGACTGGGTCGCCGCCTACACGCTGGCCTCACCCGGGGAAGTGCTGGCGATGACACTGCGTGGCTATCGCCCCCCGCCCCTGCGCGCGCCGATGCGAGCGCCTGCCTTTTCCCCGCCCGATCCCGATCATTCAGGCGCCCTTCTTTCGCCGGCTCAGGCGGCGGCGGCCGAGCGGCTGGCGGCCGAATGCTCGGGCGGCTTCTCGGTCACCCTGCTCGACGGTGTGACTGGCTCGGGCAAGACCGAGGTCTATCTGGAAGCGATCGCCGCGGCGCTTCGGCGTGGCCGCCAGGTGCTCGTGCTGCTGCCGGAAATCGCACTTTCCGCCCAATGGCTTGAACGGTTCGAGCGCCGTTTTGGCGCGGCTCCCGCGCTCTGGCATTCCGATCTCACACCGCGTACCCGCAGGCTCACCTGGCAGGCGGTCGCCGCGGGCGAGGTAACCGTGGTGGTCGGTGCCCGGTCTGCTCTTTTCCTTCCTTTCCCCGATCTCGGCCTGATCATCGTCGATGAGGAACACGAGGCCGCCTTCAAGCAGGAAGAGGGCGTCATCTATCATGCGCGGGATATGGCGGTGGTCAGGGCGCAGCTTGCGAAAGCGCCAGCTGTTCTGGTCTCCGCCACGCCGAGCCTGGAAACGCTCGTCAATGTCGAGCGCGGTCGCTACGGCCGGATCCGGCTGCCCGAACGCCATGGCGGCGCACGTCTGCCTGCGCTTGCCGCGATCGACCTCCGGCGCAGCCCGCCCGAGCGGGGCCGTTTCCTCTCGCCACCGCTGCTCGAGGTGCTGGCCGAAACACTCGAACGCGGCGAGCAGGCCATGCTCTTTCTCAACCGGCGCGGCTATGCGCCGCTCACGCTCTGCCGCGCCTGCGGCCATCGGCTGCAATGCCCGAACTGCTCGGCCTGGCTGGTCGAGCATCGGGCAAGCCGGACGCTCCAGTGCCATCATTGTGGCCACACCACGCCGCTGCCCCAGGCTTGCCCCGCCTGCAAGGTCGAGGCAACGCTTGCCCCGATCGGCCCCGGCGTCGAGCGGATCGTGGAGGAAGCGGCATCCTGTTTTCCCGAAGCACGGTTGCTGACAATGGCGAGCGACACCCTGACCGGCCCCGACGCGGCGACGGAGGCGGCCCGCGCGATCACCGCGCGCGAGGTCGATCTGCTGATCGGGACGCAAATCGTCGCCAAGGGCTGGCACTTCCCCCATCTCACCCTCGTCGGCGTTGTCGATGCCGATCTCGGGCTCACGGGGGGCGATCTCCGGGCCGGAGAACGCACCTTCCAGCTTCTTCATCAGGTGGCCGGCCGGGCCGGCCGGGCCGAAGCGCCGGGACAGGTCCTGATCCAGACCTTTGCGCCCGAGCATCCGGTGATGCAGGCATTGGTCTTGGGCGATCTTGATGCCTTCATGGCGAGCGAGGCGGATGTTCGCCGCCCCGGAGGCTGGCCGCCATTCGGCCGGCTTGCCGCAATCATCGTGAGCGCCGGTGAGGCCGAGGCGGCGGATCATGCAGCCCACGCGCTCGGGCGGGCGGCACCTTCCGGCAAGGGAATCACGGTGCTCGGCCCGGCACCGGCGCCGCTTTCTCTCCTGCGCGGGCGCCATCGGCGGCGGCTCCTTCTCAAGACCGCGCGGGGCGTTGCGCCCCAGGATCTCCTACGCACCTGGCTCGGCCGCGTCAAACTGCCCCGCAAGGTCGAGGTTCGGGTCGATATCGATCCGTTTTCGTTTCTCTGAGGTTTTTCTGGATGGCCATCTCTTTAGGGACAGGCCGTATTGCGCCCGCGTGAAGCCGCATGCTAGACGGCGCCGCCGGTCCAAGGGCCGGATGAGCGCGCTCCCGGCCGCCGCGGGCGGCCCAACCATGGAAACGACGAATTGGCATCCGACGCGACCGTCATTTCTCAGGGCGGCGGCCTCGCCGACCGTTATGCCGTTGCGCTCTACGCGCATGCGGAGGACATCCGTACCCTTGATCGGGTTGTCGCCGACATGGAGTCCCTCGGCCGCCTGATCGATGCCAGCGCCGATTTCCGCCGCCTGCTCGAAAGCCCGGTGATCGATGTCGGGCAGGCAAGGCAGGCTGCGCTTGCCGTGCTCTCGGCCGAAGGATTCGGCAAGACCGTGCATGACTTCGTGGGCGTCGTCGCATCCAATCGCCGGCTGCGCGAGCTGCGGACCATGGTCAATGCTTTCGCCGCGCTGGTTGCTGCCCGGCGCGGGGTGGTCACAGCCCATGTGGTCTCGGCCCATCCCCTGGACGAGATCCAGGTGAGCCAGCTCCGTGCCCGCCTGATCGAAGCCGGGTACGGCAATGTCGCCATCGAAAGATCGGTCGATCCCACGTTGCTTGGGGGGCTGGTCGTCCGGATCGGCGCCCGCCTCTATGATTCCAGCCTCAAGTCGCGCCTGCAGCGCCTGCAGCACGCCATGAAGGGAGCCGCCTGATGGAGATCCGCCCTGCCGAGATCTCGGAGATCCTCAAGAAGCAGATCGCGAACTTCGACACCGAGGCGAACATCGCCGAGACGGGACAGGTGTTGAGCGTAGGCGACGGGATCGCCCGCGTCTTCGGGCTTGCCAACGTGATGTCGGGCGAGCTCGTCGAGTTTCCTGGCGCCGGCCTCAAGGGCATGGCGCTCAATCTTGAGACCGACAATGTCGGCGTCGTCATCTTCGGTGACGACCGTCAGATCCGCGAGGGCGACACGGTCAGCCGCACTGGGGACATCGTCGATGTGCCGGTGGGCAAGGGGCTTCTCGGCCGCGTGGTCGATGCGCTCGGAAACCCGATCGACGATAAGGGCCCCATCCAGACCACCGAGACCCGCCGGGTGGAGGTCAAGGCACCCGGCATCATCCCCCGCCGCTCGGTCCACGAGCCGATGCAGACCGGGCTCAAGGCGATCGACGCGCTGATCCCGATCGGCCGCGGCCAGCGCGAGCTCATCATCGGGGACCGCCAGACCGGCAAGACGGCGGTGATCATCGACACCATCATCAATCAGAAATCCATCAATGCCTCCGGCGACGAGAAACAGAAGCTCTATTGCATCTATGTTGCGGTCGGCCAGAAACGCTCGACGGTCGCCCAGCTCGTGCAGACGCTCGAGGAAAACGGTGCGCTCGACTATTCAATCGTCGTCGCGGCGACCGCCTCGGACCCGGCTCCGATGCAGTTCCTCGCCCCCTATGCGGGCTGCACGATGGGCGAGTATTTCCGCGACAACGGCATGCACGCGGTGATCTTCTACGACGATCTTTCCAAGCAGGCCGTCGCCTATCGCCAGATGTCGCTGCTGCTACGCCGACCGCCAGGGCGCGAGGCCTATCCGGGCGATGTCTTCTACCTTCATTCGCGCCTGCTCGAGCGGGCCGCCAAAATGAACGAGGAATATGGCTCGGGCAGCCTGACCGCGTTGCCGGTCATCGAGACCCAGGCCGGAGACGTCTCGGCCTATATCCCCACCAATGTCATCTCGATCACGGACGGCCAGATCTTCCTCGAGACAGAGCTTTTCTTCAAAGGCATCCGGCCAGCCGTGAATGTCGGGATCAGCGTCTCGCGTGTCGGCTCCGCCGCCCAGATCAAGGCGATGAAGCAGGTTGCCGGACGCATCAAGCTCGAGCTCGCGCAGTATCGCGAGATGGCTGCCTTCGCCCAGTTCTCCTCCGATCTCGATGCCTCGACCCAGAAGCTGCTCGCCCGCGGCGCGCGGCTGACCGAGCTGCTCAAGCAGCCACAATATCATCCGGTCCCGGTTGAGGAACAGGTGGCGGCGATCTTCTGCGGCGTGCGCGGTTATCTCGATGCGATCGATGTCAGCCGTGTCGGTGCCTTCGAAAGCCAGTTCCTCTCCGAGCTCAAAACCCGCGCCCCCGAGATTCTCGAGGCAATCCGCAACGATCGCGAGATCAAGCCGGAGATCGAAAAGAAGCTGACCTTATTGCTCGATTCCTTCGCCAAGAGTTTTGCCTGAGAAGGAACCGGAGCCTCTCGCATGCCCAGCCTGAAGGCCCTGCGCATCCGTATCAACAGCGTCCGCTCGACGCAGAAGATCACGAGCGCGATGAAGATGGTGGCTGCCTCGAAGCTGCGCCGCGCCCAGGTGCAGGCTGAGGCCGCCCGCCCGTACGCCGAGCGGATGGAGCGGATGCTGGCCGAGCTCGCCGCCTCGGTGGGCGGCAACAAGGCGGCGCCCCGGCTTCTGGTCGGCACCGGCAAGGAGGACACACACCTTATCGTCGCGGTTACGGCTGATCGGGGCCTTTGTGGGGCCTTCAACAGCAATGTCGGGCGGGTCGTGCGAAACCTCGTCCGCAAACTCGAGGGTGAGGGGAAGAAAGTCCGCATCCTCGCCATCGGGCGCAAAGGGCGCGACTATCTCCGCCGCGAGTTCGCCGACCGCCTTGTGGGGGAAGTGAGCTTCGCCGGCAAACGACGCATTGGCTTCGCCGATGCCGAGGAGATCGCCGGGCGGATCGACACGATGCTGCACGAAGGCGGCTTCGATGTCTGCACGCTCGTTTACAATCGTTTCCAGTCGGTGATCTCGCAGATCACGACCGAGGCGAGACTGATCCCGGCACCGCTCTTGCTTGCTTCCCAGGAGGAGCACGACAGCAATGCTGTGCGGGCGGCATACGAGTTCGAGCCGGATGAGGAAGGGATCCTCGCCCGGCTGCTGCCGCGCAACCTTGCGATCCAGATCTATCGCGCGCTGCTCGAGAGTGCGGCCGGCGAGCAGGGGGCGCGGATGACCGCGATGGACAGCGCCACGCGCAATGCCGGCGACATGATCAACCGTCTGACGCTCAATTACAATCGGACGCGCCAGGCCAATATCACCAAGGAACTGATCGAGATCATCTCCGGCGCCGAGGCCGTTTAAAAGATCGCAGGGACCAGAATCGAGGAGCCGGGAATGGCGAAGAATATTGTCGGGCGGGTGACGCAGGTCACGGGCGCAGTGGTGGACGTCCAGTTCGAAGGCGACCTGCCGTTCATCCAGAACGCGCTGCACACGAAGATCGGTGACCGTCTGCTCGTGCTGGAAGTGGCGCAGGAGCTCGGTGAGAAGACCGTGCGCTGCATCGCTATGGACAGCACCGACGGCATGGTCCGCGGCCAGGAAGTGGCCGACACGGGCGGGCCGATCACCGTTCCGGTGGGACCGGAGACACTTGGGCGCATTCTCAACGTGATCGGCGACCCGGTGGATGAGCGCGGCCCGATCCACGCCACGAAGCGGATGCCGATCCATCGCGACGCGCCAGCCTTCGAGGATCAATCCACCTCGGCTGAGATCCTGGTCACGGGGATCAAGGTGGTCGATCTCCTTGCCCCTTACCTCAAGGGCGGCAAGACCGGCCTTTTCGGCGGCGCCGGGGTGGGCAAGACCGTGCTCATCCAGGAGCTGATCAACAATATCGCCAAGGCGCATGGCGGCGTCTCGGTCTTTGCCGGCGTCGGCGAACGGACGCGCGAAGGCAACGACCTCTATCACGAGATGATCGAGGCCGGCGTGATCAAGCTCGACGGGCCCGGCTCGAAGGTGGCGCTCGTCTATGGCCAGATGAACGAGCCTCCCGGCGCGCGCGCTCGTGTCGGCCTCTCCGGCCTCACGCTTGCCGAGTATTTCCGCGACGAGGAAGGACAGGACGTGCTCTTCTTCGTCGATAATATCTTCCGCTTCACCCAGGCCGGCGCGGAGGTCTCGGCCCTGCTCGGGCGCATTCCCTCGGCGGTGGGCTATCAGCCGACGCTCGCGACCGACATGGGCGCGCTGCAGGAACGCATCACTTCGACGAAGGAGGGCTCGATCACGTCGGTGCAGGCGATCTATGTGCCCGCGGACGACCTCACCGACCCCGCGCCGGCGACCTCCTTCGCCCATCTCGACGCGACCACCGTTCTTTCCCGCCAGATCGCCGAGCTTGGCATCTATCCCGCCGTCGATCCGCTCGATTCCACCTCCCGCTCACTCGATCCACGGATCGTCGGCGAGGAGCATTACACTGTGGCGCGCGAGGTGCAGCGCATTCTGCAGACCTACAAGTCGCTCCAGGACATCATCGCGATCCTCGGGATGGACGAGCTTTCCGAGGACGACAAGCTCATCGTCGCGCGGGCGCGCAAGCTCCAGCGCTTCCTCTCGCAGCCATTCCACGTGGCGGAGGTCTTCACTGGCTTCCCCGGCGTATTCGTGCCGGTGGCGGATACGATCCGCAGCTTCAAGGCGATCTGCGCCGGCGAATACGATCATCTGCCAGAGGCGGCGTTCTACATGGTCGGCACGATCGAGGATGTCGTGAAGAAGGCCGAGTCCCTCAAGGCGGCGGCCTGAGGCTGAGGCGGGGCGAATGGCAGTCGCGCTCGAGATCGTGAGCCCGGAGAAGCTCCTGCTTTCCCGGCCCGTCGATATGGTGGTGATCCCGGCCGAGGAGGGCGATATCGGCGTTTTGCCCGGCCATGCGCCGATGATCGTGACCTTGCGAGGCGGTTTTGCCAGCCTTTACGAGGGCGGCCAGGTGACGACGAAGCTGTTCGTCGCCGGCGGTTTTGCCGAGATCACGCCGACACGCTGCACGGTGCTCGCCGACGAGGTGCATCCGCCGAACGAGCTTTCGAAGGCGGAGGGCCAACGACGGCTCTCGGAAGCCGAGGCGGCTTGGGAGGCGGTCGACAAGATGGATGTCGCAGCCCGCGATGCGGCGCTCGCCGCCCTGCAAATCGCCCGCGCGATGATCGAAGGGGCCGAATCCCCCTGAGGCGTGAAGGGTGGATCAAGCCTGCTTTGATCAAGGCCGGATTTGGTCAAGACCATTCGACCGGGACCGAGGGGGGACTTCGCTCCCTGGCCTCTGAAGAGGGACGCGCTTTTTCAACCTGCGGCGGGGTTCGGGAGATGGGATCGCTGGCGCTCCCCATCCCGCTTTAGGCATTGTTTTCTCGCGTGATTCAGACCTACGGTGACGCCTGTCCCCGGTCATCACGCTGTCAGGGCGGGAAATCGCTTCCGGCTTGACAGCGGGCCAGGGAGAGGAGCAGGCCCAAACAAGAGGGGCACCGAAGAGCGGAATCGGGACCGACGCATGCCATGAAGCATTGGAAAATCGAGGAAGTCGGCTGGGATCGATTCGACCCCGCAAAGGTCGATCCGGCGATCGTGCCACTGGTGAAGGCCGCGGCGATGGTCGAGCGAAACGGCACCGACTATGCCATCTATCTCAACAACGTCTTTGTCGACGACCCGGACTTCCGCCAGGCCGCAGATTACTGGGCGGTTGAGGAAGTGCAGCATGGCGACGCGCTCGGCCGCTGGGCGATGCTCGCCGATCCGGCCTGGGATTATCAGGCCTCCTTTGCCCGCTATCGCGCGGGCTACAGCCTGCCGCTCGAGGCGGACCGGTCGGTGCGGGGGTCCCGCACGGGCGAGCTGATCGCACGCTGCATGGTCGAGACCGGAACCTCCTCCTACTATACCGCGCTTGGCGAGGCGACCGAGGAACCTGTGCTCAAGACCGTCTGCCGCCTCATCGCCGCTGACGAGTTCCGCCACTTCAAGCTCTTCTACGACCATATGCGGCGCTATCTCACGCGCGAACGCATCGGCGTCTTGAAGCGGCTCCGGATCGCCGCCGGCCGCATCACAGAAAGCGAGGATGACGAGCTTGCCTTCGCTTATCATTGCGGAAACGAATCCGTAACGACCGAGTATCAGCACGATCGATGCATCGCCGCCTATTTTGCCCAGGCGATCGGCTATTACCGTTTTCGCCATGTCGAGCGCGGCATGGGCATGATCTTCAAAGCGGTGGGCCTGCCACCACGGGGCCGGCTTTCCGATCTCTCAGCCAAGCTCGCCTGGCGGCTGATGCAGTATCGCCGTGGGCGGTTTGCCGCCCGTCTCGCGGCTTGAGAAGCTGTACGACGACGGCAGATCGCGCCTGACTAGGAACGGGGCTTCAACCATGTTCGCGGCGAACCGGCACGGAGCGGTCCGGGAGCCTTAAATCCGCTTGGCAAAACGATGCGAGGGGGTGTGTCGTCCCGGAGAGGCGCGATGTATCCTTGACCCGTGGGGGCAGGACGCACCCAGACTCTCAAAGACGACCCATTTCTATAGAATCCGGGCGAGGCGGACGGCCGTATGCCCGCGGCTGGGCCTCAGGCTCGGCATAACGAGGAGACAATCGGGGCAGGGCGTGCGGATCTCCTCATCCCCATCGACCGCGATCAGCGTATTGCCCTTTGCCACGACCTCGCCGCCGCGGAACGGCTGAACGAAGCTGAAATTGCCGCTGTTCGCCGTGATCGTGCGAATCACTTCGGCAAAACGTGGTTCAGGTTGGGTTGCGGGTGGCGGGGGCAGGGCGGGATGCTCGCCGATCATGCCGGCATGGCGCAGCACACCCGCCACCGCTGCGAGAATCGTTTCGACCGTCTCCGGCTCCCAGTGCTGCCCCCCTTCGACGAGATTCGCCGCGCGCGGATTACTGTTATCGATGAACGGAGGATAGTCGATGATGCGTCGGCCGCTGGCGTGCCCGTGATCGGCGACGACGAGTGCGGGCTCGCCGATGGCGAGTGCGAGCGCGCGCCCCTTTTCAGAGGCGCCGCACAGAATCAGCGGGTCGGACGGCCATAGCATCGAATGGAGATCGAGAAGGATGTCGATCTCGTCGATCAGGGGCCGGATTTCACGGGCACGGGCAAGCTCGCTCGACTGCCGCGGCCCGTCCAGCACCGCCGGATCCCAGAGCCGGTTCATATCCTCATCGACAAAGCGAGAGGCAGTGGGCTGGCGCGGGTCGAAGCGGGCGAAGGCGGCGAGATTGACGAAGCCGAAGGTGATCCGTCCACGCTCCGGCCTGAGCTCCATCTCGAGCAGGCGGGCAAGCGCGATCGCCCCTGCGATCTCATTGCCGTGCGTGAGCGCGATCAGCCCGACATGCGGCCCCGTTTTCCGGGAATCGCGGGAAGTGAAGCCGCGCACGCCCGTATTGCCGGCCAGCCAAGGCGAGAGGTCGGGTGCGACGAGCCGGACCGCGAAGTGCAGCACCGGGCTCAGGATCGGGGGTGCGGAATCGCCCATGATTCCTTCACCCGCCGTGCCAGCCGACCGGCCGGACAATTTCCTGCCGCTGTGCTGTGATGGCGGATGCAACCATGAGACGTAGTCTATACGGCCGCGCGCGTCCGGCAACCGCTCGGGCCGACGCGCCGGACGGGCGCGAAGATGGGGCGAAGACGAAATGAAGCGGCTTCAGGCGGTGCGTTCGGAGGAGGCCACCTCGACCAGGCGGGTATAGACGAGTTCGAGCAGGCGCTGGCGGGCACGGATGGCGATGTCGTCAAGCGAGGGTGTCTGAGCGAGACGGGCTCGCGCATAGGCCCGCATCTCCTCAAGCGAAGGGATCTGCGGGAAATCGAACTCGTTCCAGAACGTTTCCGCCTGCAGCCGCGCGGACAGCGCGCGGGATCTCAGCTCGGCCCAGCCCGGCGCATGGGAAAGCGCTTCGAGCGCCTGATTGGCGATGGTGTTGATCGGGAAGGAGAGGGCCAACTGCCGTGCGGTCCGGTCGATGACTGAGCGGCCGAGGCGCTGCTCCCGGTTTACGACGGCACGCGGTGGGGCGTGCAGATCCCACACCAGGCCAAACCAGGCGAGGACGCGGAGGCCATAATAGGTGAAATCATATTCCCACCAGCGGAACCCCTGGCGGACGGATGCCTGATAAGCATGGTGGTTGTTGTGCCAGCCCTCGCCCATCGTGATCAGAGCGAGGAGCCAATTGTTGCGCGAGTGATCGCCGGTGACATAGCGGCGACGGCCGATCAGGTGGCCGAGCGAGTTGATGCTGAAGGTTGCATGCCACACCGCGACCGTGCTCCAGCAGAAGCCGACAACAAGGCCGGGGAGGCCGGCGGTCAGCCAAGTCAGGAAGGCGAGTAGCGCGGCCGCCAGGTAAGGATGCCGGTCGAGCCAGAGCAGCTCCTTGTACTGGGCGAGGTCGCGGACGGCGTCATGGTCCGTGGTCTCGTTGCGCGGGACCAGGATCCAGCCGACATGCGCATAGAGAAAACTGCGCAGGATCGGAGAGTGAACGTCGAGCTCAGTGTCCGAATATTTGTGGTGGCGGCGGTGATGGGCCGCCCACCAGAGCACGCCGCGCTGCGCCGATGTCTGGGCGAGAAAGCCGAGGATGAACTGGAAAGCGCGGCTGGTGCGGAAGGCACGGTGCGCGAAGTAGCGATGATAGCCGGCGCCGATCGCAAAGATGCGCAGGACATAGAGGCCAACGCCGAGCAGCACCGCGCGCAGGCTGACACCGGTGAAGAAGGCGGCGAAGCAGGCGAGGTGAATGGCAAAGAAGGCGGCGGAGGAAGGATAGTCGATACGGTCCGCGCGCGCGGGGCTGGATGAGGTCATGATACCGGTCCTGTCGCGTTGCAGCCGACGGGTGGGCGAATCCCGGCTGCTCCGAGCCGGGACTATAGCAGCCGGGCGCTTGGGCGCCGAATCGGCCGAGCCTGCCTCCCCCGGCTGGAATTGCATTGCAGGCCTGATCTCTTGCCTTCGCTCCGCCACGATCAGGATGTTACCTATCGCTAACGACCGCGCCGTGCGGAGAGTTTGGTCCGAGCGTTTCCCCAATGATTTTGCGCAAGGCACTGGCAGGGTTTTCCCCGGCCAGCCTGGGAGTGGCGGGCCGCGGCCCGACGCCAGACGCAGCGCTCGCCCGGCAGCGGGCGATGTTCGCCTTTCTCTGCTTCGTCTGGGGCACCACGTGGCTGGCCATGAAGGTGGGAGTGACGAGCGTGCCGCCCGGCTTTTTCGCCGGGGCACGCTACGGTGTCGCGGGGCTCGTCCTGCTTTGCTGGCGCAAGACCAGAGGACAGCGCGTCAGCGTGCCGGCATGGGCCTGGCCACGCCTGCTCATGGTCTGCGTGCTGATGGTCGCGCTCAACCAGGTGACGCAGCTTTATGGATTGCGCTACGTGCCGGCGGGGCTTGCCACCGTGATCAGCTCGGCGCTGACGCCTGTCTCGCTGATCGGGTTCAGCGCGATGATGGGGCAGGAACGATTCACCCGCCAGCGCCTCGCGGCCTTGGCGCTGGGCGCGGTGGGGACGGTGATGCTGTTCGGGCAGAAGGCACTCGCGGGGCGGCTCGGCTGGCCCGAGCTGGCCGGCGCGGGAGGCGTGATCGTCGGTTGCCTCTCCTATTCGATGGGCTCGGTTCTGGCCCGGCCGCTGATGCGGACGCTGACGCCGGGCGAGATGGCCGCGCTCAGCAACAGCATCGGAGGTTTTCTCCTCTTCGGCGCCTCGCTCGCCTTCGAGCCCGGGTCGGGAGCGGCACTGGCGGGACATTGGGGCTGGCCAGCCTTCGGTGCCTGGCTCTATCTCCTGCTGCCGGGTTCGCTCGGGGCGACGCTCATTTATTTCTTCCTGGTGCGTGACTGGGGGGTCGGCCGCACCGGAAGCTATGCCTTCATCTGTCCGGTGGTGGGCGTGGTCTTTGCGGTGCTGCTCTTCGGTGAGAAGGTTGATGTGGGCGAGGTCATCGGCATGAGTCTGATGCTCGGCTCGGCCGCGCTCGTGCTCAGACGCTGATGACGGAAGCGTTCCCTCCCGCACCTTGTTCTTGTCATTTGTTTTCTCACGCGATTCAGACCCATCGAGATCCCGCCCCCGGTCAGCACGCTCGAGATGGGGTGGCGCGTTCAACCCCCGGGAGCACCTTGGGTATTGACGTAAAGCGAATAGACCGAGTGGCTTGCCGCCATCATCAGCCGGTTGCGGTGGAGGCCGCCAAAGCAGAGATTGGCGCAGCGTTCAGGCAAGTGGATGTGGCCGATCGCCCGTCCCTCCGGGTTGAAGATGCGCACGCCGTCAAGCGACTCCGTCATGCCCCAGCCTGCCCAGATATTGCCGTCCACGTCGCAGCGCATGCCGTCGGGCGTGCCGTCCGGCCCGGCATCGATGAGGATGCGCTTATTGCTAAGCTGCTTGCCGCAAGCGCTCACGTCAAAGGCGAGGATATGGCGGGGGTTCGAGCGCGATTCGACGACGTAGAGAAGCTTCTCGTCGGGTGAGAAGCAGAGGCCGTTGGGCGCGATCACGTCGGCTGCGACCACCGACGCCTCCCCCGTTTCGGGCTCAAGCCGATAGAGATTGGTCGGCAGCTCCTGCGGCGCCCGATGCCCCTCGTAATAGCCGAGAATGCCGAAGGCCGGATCGGTGAACCAGACCGAGCCGTCGGACTTGACCACGACATCGTTCGGCGAATTGAGCCGCTTGCCTTCGAACCGGTCCATCAGCACGGTGATCGTGCCGTCATATTCGGTGCGCGTCACCCGCCGCGCATCATGCTCGCAGGTAATCAGCCGGCCCTGGCGGTCGCGCGTGTTGCCATTGGCATTGTGGGAGGGCTTGCGGAAGATGCTGACTGCGCCAGTCTCTTCCTCCCATTTCATGATGCGGTTGTTCGGAAGATCGCTCCACAGCAGATAGCGCCCATCACCGAACCAGACGGGCCCCTCGGCCCAGCGGCATCCGGTGGCGAGCCGCTCGATCGAGGCAAGCGGCAGGCGGTATTTCGCAAAGGAAGCGTCCAGTATCTCAATGGCGGCATCCGGGTAACGCTGATTCGGTTCCCACATCGGATTCCTCCGCGCCTTTCCCGACAAATTCCTAGCAAATCAATGAATCTCTCCCGCACGCCGCACGGCTTCGCGGAGCTTGGCCGGCGTGAAGCCGGGATCGGCGCAGACATCCAGGATCACTTTTTCGCGCCGGGCAACGAGCGCGACCGCATCCGGAATCTTTTTTACCGCCTCGGCCGGGATCACCACCGCGCCATGGAAATCGGCATGGATCACGTCATCATGCGCGGCCTGCATGCCGCAGACATTCACCGGCTTGCCGAAATCGACGAGATGCACATGCGCATGGCTCGGGCCAATGCGGCTGCCGATGATCTGGAATCCCGGGGCGAGCATGTCGCAATCCCGGAACGAACCGTTGGTGACGCAGCCGAGCGTGCCGAGCGCCTTGTGCACCGTGGACTGCACCTCGCCCCAGAAGGCGCCATAACCTGGCCTGTCGTCGATGTCCTGCAGCACCACCACTGTCGGCAGCGCGGCGTCCGCGACATAGTCATACCAGTCGAGCCGGTTCGCGACCTTTCCGCGTGGCGGCTCCTTGGCACGGATTGTGCCAACACGCGCAAGACCGACGATCGGCTTCAACGAGCGATCGGCGGCCACCATCGGCTCGACCGTGAAGCCGATTGCCCGGCGCTCGGGCACCACCAGCTCAAGCGCATTGCAGATGGTCGGCGTGTCCCACTCCCTGAGCCGATCGAGATCGGCGCGCGTGAAGTCTCTCTCCGCCATTCCGGTTCCCCTAGATCTGGTGCAGCCGCCAGCATTGCAGCGGCCCAAGGTCAGGACACCCATGGGTCTCGAGCATGATGACCGAAGGTGGGCTGACCGGAGGTCTAATCACGCGAGAAAACAAAGAGCAAGTGTCCCTCTGCCGGCTGCACTCCGATGCGACGCACCGCAGAATTCGGGGCACTAGACCGAAGCACCGCATTGCAACAAGATTTCGTCGGCCGGGCCGCCGCCGGGGCCGAAGGCCCCCGCTCACGCCCGCCTGCGAAGAGGAGCGAACGCGCCCATGGATGCACCCATCGCGCCAAGCGACATCGGCTTCGAGAAATATGCGATCGGCCAACCGGTTTCGCGTAAGGAGGATCCGACCCTGCTCCGAGGTCGCGGACGTTATTCGGACGATCTCAATCTTCCCGGCCAGGCTTATGCCGTAATGGTACGCTCGCGTTTCGCCCATGGCGTGATCCGCGCGATCGACACTGCGGCGGCGCGCTCAATGCCGGGCGTGCTCGCGCTCTATACTGGCGCGGACCTGCTTGCGGCGGGGCTTGGTCTGATGCCCTCCGGAATGTCGTTCAAGAATCGCGATGGATCGGACATGCCGAAGCCGTCGCAGCCGCCGCTGACCACAGACAAAGTGCGTTTTGTCGGCGATCCCTTTGCCTATGTGGTCGCTATGACACCGAAACAGGCGAAGGACGCGGCCGAGGCCGTGAGCGCGGAGATCGATCCGTTGCCCGCGGTGACGACGGCACGTGAAGCGGACGCACCCGGTGCGCCATGTGTTCACGAGGCGACCAAAGGCAACCTCATTCTCGATTTTCATCATGGCGATAGCGCCGAGGTAGAAGAAGCCTTCGCCAGGGCAGCGCATGTAACCCGAATGAGGATCCGCAACAGCCGCGTGGTTGTTTGCCCGATGGAGCCGCGATCGGCGATCGGCGAATATGATCCGGCGAGCGGGCGCTACACGCTCCACCTCGGCTGCCAGGGTGTGTTCCCGATGCGCCAGCTCCTCATCGGTCCGCTCAGGACCACGATCGAGAAAGTTCGCGTGCTCACCGGCAATGTCGGGGGCAGCTTCGGCATGAAATCATCCTGCTATCCCGAATATATCGCCATCCTGCACGCGGCGCGGGCGCTCGGAAGGCCTGTGAAATGGACCGATGAACGCTCGGAGAGCTTTCTTTCCGACAGCCACGGCCGCGACCATGACATGGAACAGGAGATGGCGTTCGACGCCGAAGGGCGGATCCTGGCGCTGCGTGTCACAGGGTATGGCAATGTGGGTGCCTATCTTTCGAACGGCACGGTGCTGCAGCCGACAGGCAATGTCGTGAAGAACACGATAGGCGTCTATGCGACACCGCTGCAGGAAGTGAGCTCTCGGGTGATGTTCACCAATACCTCGCCGGTTGGCCCCTATCGCGGCGCGGGTCGGCCCGAGAGCAATTATTATCTCGAGCGGCTTCTGGATACGGCGGCCCGGGAAATGGGGATCGATGTGGTGGAGATCCGCAGGCGGAATCACATTCGCCCCGATGCCTTCCCGTACCGGACCCCGGGCGGCACAATCTATGACAGTGGCGATTTCTCTGCGTTGCTCGATCAGGCGGTGGTACTCGCGGACTGGAACGGGTTTCCCGTGCGGCGCGCGGAGAGCCGCGCGCGGGGAAAGCTGCGTGGGCGCGGGATCGGGCAATATCTCGAGGTGACCGGCCCGCCCGCGAAGGAGATGGGCGGCATCCGTTTCGAGCCTGATGGTACCGTCACCATCATTACCGGCACGCTCGATTACGGCCAGGGCCATGCGACACCCTTCGCCCAAGTGCTTTCGAGCCGGCTTGGGATCCCCTTCGAGAAGATTTCCCTGTTACAAGGGGATTCCGACGAGATGCTGGCGGGGGGCGGCACTGGCGGTTCGAAATCGATGATGGCGAGTGGAGCCGCCATTGTCGAGGCCAGTGAACGCGTGATCGAGAACGGCAAAAAGATCGCGGCCCATGTGCTGGAGGCTGCGCTTGCGGATATCGAATTCCAGTTGGGGCCATCGGGTGGGCGCTTCGGCATCGTCGGCACCGACCGCGCGGTCGGGATCATGGAGCTTGCGGCGCGCGTGCATGAGGGTCTCGCTCTGCCGCCTGATATGCCGCAGACCCTTTCGGTGAGCCATGTCGCTGAGGGGCCACCTTTTTCCTATCCGAATGGCTGCCATATTGCCGAGGTGGAGGTGGAGCCGGAGACAGGCGTGGTCACGCTTGCACGCTATACGATGGTCAATGACTTCGGCACCGTCATCAACCCACTTCTGGTCGAGGGTCAGGTTCATGGCGGGGTTGTGCAGGGGATCGGGCAGGCGCTGCTAGAGCATGTCGTCTATGACGAGGCAGGTCAGCCGCTGGCGGGCTCGTTCATGGATTACGCGCTGCCGCGGGCCGACGCCGCGCCCTTCTTCACGATCGCTTATCACCCGGTGCCGGCGAAGACGAATGTGCTCGGTGTCAAAGGCTGCGGAGAAGCTGGATGTGCCGGAGCGCTTCCTTCGATCATGAACGCACTGGTCGACGCGCTTGCGGAATTCGGCGTGCGGCATATCGACATGCCGGCGACACCCGAGCGTGTGTGGCGGGCGATCCATCGTCAGGCGGGGAACGCTGGCGCTGGTTGAGGAAACAGGCGAATGCTCCTAACCCATAAAGCTAGGGGGTAGAAGCCGTCACCCCGTTACGTCGGCCCCTCAAACCATGCCGCGAACCGGGCCTGCTCATCCAGACTCATTTTGAGATGATGCGCCGTACGCCGCGTCAGGACATCCTCGGCCGTCCGGGCCCATTCGGTGTCGCGGAGAAACTCAGCTTCGCGCTCATAGAGAAGACCGCCGAAATGTCGGCCGAGATCGGCTGGTGTCCGGGCGCCGTCGAGCAACGCAATGGCTCTGGTGCCGTACTGCCGCGCATATAGGCCGAGCAGGCGGCGCGGCATCCACGGCATCCGCCCGGCAAGCTCGGCCGCGAAGACTTCGGGCTCACCGCCCGGGATATCTCCACCGGGCAGTTTTCCGCTCGCAGTCCACTTCCGACCAAGTGTCGGGCAGAACGGTTTCAGTTTTTCGAGCGCGTGTTCTGCAAGCTTGCGATAAGTGGTGATCTTGCCGCCAAAGACCGAAAGCAGCGGCGGCCTGCCGGCACCGCCCTCGACATCGAACACATAGTCTCGTGTCACCGCCGAAGGGTTCGCCTCTGCATCGTCATAAAGTGGGCGGACCCCCGAATATTCATACACGATATCGCGTTCCGTCAGGCCGCGGCGCATATAGCGGTTGACGGCGCCAAGAAGATAACGGCGCTCCGCGTCATCGATGGCGACGTTCTCCGGCGCCCCGTCGAACGGGATGTCCGTGGTTCCGATTAAGCAAAGATCATCATGATACGGCACGACAAAGATCACGCGGCGATCGTCATTCTGCAAAATATAGGCGTGCGGGCCTTCCCAGAACTTCCCGACGACAATATGGCTTCCCTTGACCAGCCGCACATGTCGACGCGCACTCCCGCCGATCACGTGAGTCAGAACGTCTTCTACCCATGGTCCGGCCGCGTTCACCAGAATCCGGGCGGTGACTTCGCGTCCTGTCCCTGCCGCAGTTCGAAGTGTCAGGTGCCACGTCGCTTCCCCGCGGCGTGCCCGCACCACCTTGGTCCGCGTCAGCACCTCGGCTCCGTATGCCGCTGCATCGAGGGCGTTCAAGACAACCAGCCGGGCATCGTCCACCCAGCAATCCGCGTACTCGAAACCGATGCGGAACTCTTTCCGGATCGGCCCGCCCTCGGGCACGCGCGCGAGGTCGAGCCGACGGGAGGACGGCAATCTTCGCCGACCGCCCAGATGATCGTAAAGAAAGAGGCCGAGCCGGATGAGGATTGCCGGGCGCTGCGCGGGGGCGTGCGGCAGCACGAATCGCATCGGACGGACGATGTGCGGGGCCGCCGCCAGCAACACTTCACGCTCGGTCAGCGCTTCCCGCACCAGGCGAAACTCGTAATACTCGAGATAGCGGAGCCCGCCGTGCACGAGCTTGCCGGAGCGTGAGGACGTTCCCTCCGCAAGGTCTCCTTTCTCGGCAAGAAGAACCTTGAGCCCGCGCCCGGCTGCGTCCCGGGCGATCCCCGCCCCGTTGATTCCGCCGCCAATGACGAAAAGATCGAAGGTATCCGTCACGCAGCCCTGTCCTGAGCACCATAGGATCCGAACTTGCGCGCCGTCTCGGCGATCTCGGCATCGCTCAGGATATGCGGGCCGCCGATCGCAAGGCTCAAGTAATATTGTTTCGCAATGGTTTCCAGCTCGACCGCCGCCCACATGGCCCGCGCGAGGTTGGAACCGAATACGATCATCCCATGATTCGCGAGGAGACAGGCCGAGCGACCTTCGAGAGCTGCGAGCGCATTCCTGGAGAGCTCACTCGTGCCGAATGTCGCGTAGTCGGCAACCCGCACGTCGGTACCACCGAAGGCGGCCATCATGTAGTGGCAGGCTGGAATCGCCTTGCGTGCAATCGCCAATACGGTGCAGTACGTGGCATGGGCATGCACGATGGCCCCGGCCTCTGGCCGCGCACGCAGAATATCAAGATGAAAGCGCCATTCTGTGGAAGGTTGAAGCCGGCCCGTCCACTCTCCGTACGTTCCCTCCAGCGGCATGACCGCGATATCCTCGGGGCGCATTTCGTCATAAGGTACGGCCGATGGCGTAATCAGCATTGTTTTCCCGTTGCGCACGCTGATATTGCCCGATGTACCCTGATTGATGCCGATTGCATTCATATGCCTGCAGGCATCGACGATGGCGCGTCGGATCTCGGCCTCGGTCATGCGGTTTGCCCTTTCAATCATGAAGCAACGGTACAGGGATGGCGTGGTGGCTCCCCAGCCACGAAGCGCCGCACCTCCTCAGCCACGGCTTCCGCTGCAACTTTCACGGTGCGCACCGAGGCGCCGGCGATGTGCGGCGTCAGTGTCACATTCGGCAGCTCCAGGAGCCTCCACCCGGTCGGGGCCGGCTCGATCGCAAATGTGTCCAGCGCCGCGCCGGCGAGCCGGCCAGACTCCAATACCTCGATCAATGCTTCATAGTCGACGAGCGGCCCACGGGCGGTATTGATGAAGTAGGCCCCCGGGCGCATGCGTGCGAAGGCGGCACGATCCATGAAGCCCGTGGTTTCAGGAGTGACGCGCGCATGCAGGCTCACTACGTCCGATTCTGCCAGAAGGCGTTCGAGCCCGACCTGCGCAACGCCATCATCCTGGTCTTCACGACTGATTTGCACATAGGGATCCGAGACGAGTATGCGGCAGCCGAACGGCTTGAGAAGCCGGACAACACGTGTGCCGACATGACCATAGCCGACGACGCCGACAGTGAGCTCGTTGAGCTCGCGCCCAGTGAGATCGGCACGATAGAGATCGCCGCGCCATACCCCGCTGCGCAGTGCTTCGTGGCCCATCCTCATCAGACGCGTCTCGGCAAGGATGGCAGCGATCGTGAACTCGGCGACGGCCGAGGCGTTGCGCCCAGGCGTGTTGACCACCCGTACTCCGCGTGCGGCTGCCGCCGCCATGTCAATATTGACTGGGCCGCCGCGGGAAACGGCAATCAGCCTGAGCGCGGGCATCCGGGTCAGCATCAGGGCCGAAACCGGGGCAAGCTGTGTCACCAGAATGGGCGCGGCGCCCACGAAACGAACGATCTCGTCGGGGTCGCCCTGGTATTCCTTGAGCCCGTCGAGTCCTCGCTCGGCATAGCCATGCTCCATCGGTACGTCGGGCCAGGGAAGCGCCATGCAGCGCACGGCCACGCTATCGCCGCAGCGTTTGCCGATCGCCTCGGCAAATATTTCAGGCCGCATGAAATTGTCGCCGATAATTGCAGCTTCATGCGGCATCTCGAGCCTCCCGTGTAGCGTGCATGCGCTGCCAGACCGGAGCGGTCGCGCGATAGGCCTCGCGATAGACTGGAAACAGACGATCGTAGAGAGACACCAGCGCCCGGTCCGGCAGCGTCGCCGGACCGAGACGCGGCAATACCCATTCCGCGGCCGCAGAGGCCATATCGGGATAGAGCCCGAGTTGCACGGTCGCGATCATTGCCGCGCCGGCCGCACCCGATTCGGGTTGATCCGCCACGCGCACCTCACGATCGAGCGCCGAAGCGAGGATCGTTCGCATCGAAGCAGAACGGGCCGCGCCTCCGCACAGCCGAATCTCGGAGGGCTGACCGCCGATCGCAGCGTAGCAGTCACGCGCGGCGAACGCGAGGCCTTCGTAAACGGCGCGCATAAGCTCTGCAAATCCGAACGAACGCTCAATGCCGAGCAACTGGGCGCGTGCCGCTCCATCGGTGAACGGGCCACGTTCGCCGGCCGCCGAAATGAAAGGATGAAAAAGCGCAGCGCCGGGTCGCGCCGCCACGACAGCCTCGTCCAGAGCCGCCAGGACCGCACTACGCTCACACTTTGCGCCGGCCAGCGCCAGCGCTTCCACCGCAAGATCCACGACCCAGTCGATATTGAGTGTTGCCGCCATGTTTGACTGCATCTGCGCAAGCCTGCCCGGAACGGGAAAAGGCATGCAATATCCTGTCCGCTCGGCATTCAGAACCACGTCATCCTCATCGGCGGCAAGCCGCATATGCATGCCGGTGCTTCCCAGGATGCTCACGCCCGCGGCGCTGTTTCCGCCATAAAGGCCACTGCCGAGCGCCGAGCAAAGCACATCGACATAGCCGAGCACGACAGGCAGTCCCGCCGAGAGGCCGAGGCGAGCAGCGGCGGCCGGTGAGAGGCCATGTGCGGTTACCGTGCCGTCGATCACGGGAGGCAGCAAATAGCGCAACGTGCCAAGGCCGAGCGCGGCGATCGTCTCATCGCAATAATCGCGCGCGCGCCAGTCACCATAGGTGAACGTTGCTTCGGAAGGGTCGGTGGCACGCACGCCGGTCAGCCGAAAGTAGAGCCAGTCCTTGCAGTGGAAGGCTGTGGCCACGCGCGCGAGAAGCTCCGGCCGATACCGCGCGAGCCATAGCAGTTGGGCGGACTGCTGGCAGGCGGCAAGGCCGGTTGCGGTATGTGCATAGGCGACCCGCGCCGCTTCCGATTGACGCAGAACAGCGACGATCGGCCCCGCGCGTGCATCCAGCCAAAGCCAGGCGGGCGCGGCCGGCTCGCCCTTTTCATCGATGAGCCAGGTGCCGTCCCCCTGGCCCGTGACCGCGAGGGCCAGGAACTTCCGGCCCGGAAGAGATGCCACGAGCTCTCCGAGCACCGAAGCGGCATCCTCCCATGTCTGCCGCATATCCTGCTCGACCGCTCCACCTGGTCCTTCGAAATAGCGGTTGCGGCGGGCAGTTGTGTTGACTATCCGGCCTCCCCCTTCGAAGGCGACCGCCTTGATCAGCGAAGTCCCCGCATCGAGCGCAAGCAGGACCGGAGGGCTCATGGGCACGAGCCTCCGTGCGAAAGGGCAATGCCGCTCTCAGGATCGAAGAGATGCACATCGTGCGGAGCGATCGCAAAGGAAAGCGTGGTGCCGGAAGGCGCGGCGATGCGGCTCGGCGAAACCGCGACAATGCGAAGCGTTCCGCACTCGAGCGCGACATGGGCCTGATCGCCCAGCCATTGGTTGGAGAGCACCGTGCCCGCAAGCGGGCCGGCGCCGAGCCGGATGTGCTGCGGGCGTATACCGAGGACGAGGCGCCTACCCTCCGGCGCCGGTGCCGCGGCAGGAAGGGCGATGCTGAACCGGGGGCCTCCATCTCCCTCGATCTCCGCGGCCGCGTTCTTGACAC
>DASZQO010000051.1:0-3077 GCA_035549615.1 Acetobacteraceae bacterium | reverse complement strand
ATGTCTCCGCCCGCTTGGGATCCTCGGCAAAAAGCTGCCGCAGATGACGATCCTTGATCGCTGCATGATGGGCCATGAGCGCCGCCCAGGCGGCTGTTTCGGTCGGCCGCTTGCCCGCCATCGGAGAGTTCCTCCCTCAGTGAGAAGTCAATGAACTTCGATAAGATAGCCTCATCAGGGCTCGGCCCCTGGATACTGCTCAGACCTTGAGACCCTAGCCTGCTGTCAGCGCCGCGCAGCACGGAAAGAAAAGCCGCGCAGTGAAAATGGCTTGCAAAGGCTCCGCCATTGCCGGGGGCCATGGGCGCCGCCCCTGGCCTTCCATTGTCAGCACCCTCTCAATTCAAAGCCCGGCTCTTGGTGTCGATCGCCTTGAGCAAATCCTTCCAGGAATCGACGAAGGCCTGCGCGCCCTCGGTCTGCAGCCGCGCGGCAAGGGCCGCGATATCGATTCCGGCGGCGCGGTGCTGCTCCAGCACCGCGGCGGCATCCCCGCCGTCGCGGGGCAGGACGCCTTCGACCTTCCCATGATCGGCGAAGGCGGAGAGCGTAGATTGCGGCATCGTATCGATCGTGTTTGGCGCGGCCAGAGCCTGCACATAGAGCGTATCCGGCGCCTTGTCGTCCTTCACGCTTGTGCTCGCGAAAAGCAGCCGTTGGGCGGAAGCGCCGCGATTGGCGAGACGCTGCCAGCGATCGGATTCAAGCACGTCGCGATAGGATTTGTAGGAGAGCTTCCCGACTGCGATGCCGAGAGTATTGCGCAGCGCCTCCGGCACTTTCCCCGCCACCGCACGGTCCCAGCGGCTGATGAAAACCGAGGCGACCGAGCGCACATCAGGCGGTAGTCCGGCGGCAACGCGCCGCTCCAGCCCCTTCATGTACGCATCCGCCGCCGCCGCGTACTGCGCGGGCGAGAAAAGGAGGGTCACGTTCACCGGCACCCCGGCGAAGATCGCCGCCTCGATCGCAGGCAAGCCCTCAGTCGTGCCCGGGATCTTGACGAAGAGGTTGCTCCGCTTGGCACGCCGCGAGAGGCGGATCGCCTCCGCCGTGGTCTCTTCGGTTTCGTAGGCGAGCAGCGGCGAAACCTCGAGCGAGACCCAGCCATCGGCGCCCGCCGTGGCGATGTGGATGGGCATGAAGAGCTCGGCCGCCCGGTTGAGATCCTCAAGCGCCAGCTCGAAGAAGAGGGCCTCGGCCGCATAGCCGCGCGCCGTCATCCGGCGGATCTCGCCATCGTACTTCTCGCTATGGGCGATGGCGTGATCAAAGATCGAGGGATTCGAGGTCAGGCCGGTGACCGAAAGATCATTGATGTAGCGTGCGAGCGTGCCGTCATCGAGCAGCTCGCGCGTGATATCGTCGAGCCAGAGGCTCTGCCCGACATCGCTCAGTTTGGCGGTCGGCTTCATTGTGTTGCCTCCTCGCGTGGAATCGTGAAGTGGGAAAGATCAAGCTGTGGCAGCTCGCCGATCGCCTCGATGGTAATGTCAGCGGGCGGATATTTGGCGATCTCTGCGGCATCCAACGCATAATGGCCCTGCCGCGGAAAGACGGTGATCACCCGCTTTCCCCAGACCTTCTTCACCGCGTCGAGGATGCGCAGCTTGTCATCGATCAGCACATAGCGCTTTGCCGGATAGAGCCGCTCGATATCCGCGAGCTCCTGCTCCTTGTGAATATAGATCAGCACCCGGTCTCCGAAGGCGTCCCAGAGCCCCGAGCGCTGGACCTTGCGCGGCTGGAAGACGGCATCGCCGTCAGAGAGGATGACCGTCTCACCCCAGCGGGCGACATGGGAAACGGCCTCAAGCGCGCCGGGATAGAGCCGCTCGGCAAAGGGGTAATCGACCAGCCAGTTGGCCATCCGGAGAATGCGAGGATCGTGCAGATCCTCACCCCGATAACGCTCGAGCGCGCCGAGATAATCGGCATAGCCAAGCTCGCTGCGGAGCTGCTCGAAGATCGCCCAGTAGCGGTCACGCGCGTGGATGCCGTGATGCGTTTCGAGATATTTGCCGAGATCCTGCTGCACGTGATCATTGTTGAGCAGGGTGTTGTCCACATCGAAGAGAAAGACGATGTCGCGCATTCCGGACATCACCCATGCCCTCCCAAATTCGGGTCATGCCAGGGTCCGTCCTGGCCGATCATCTGAACCGCCTCGGCCGGCCCCCAGCTCCCGCCCGCATAGCGGTAGAGGGGGCAGACATTGTTGAGAACAGGTTCGACGATCCGCCATTGCGCGTCCACGAGGTCACTCCGCGTGAAGAGCTCCCCCACCCCCCGTATCGCGTCGCCCAGCAGCCGCTGATAGGGCGGCCGGTCCTCGCCGGGCTGGCGGGTCAGGATCAGCTCCGTATCCCGGCCGACCATCCGCTCGCCCGGCACCTTCACGCGCACGCCGAGCCCGACCGAGACATCCGGGCTCAGGGTGAACCGGACATGGCCCGAGAAGACCGGCACGATCTCACCGAAAGTCTCGCGCGGCGGGCGCTTGAAGATCACCAGCACCTCCGAGGCGGTCAGCGGCAATCTCTTGCCGGCACGGATATAGATGGGCACGCCCGCCCAGCGCCAGCTTTCGATCTCGAGCCTGACCGCGACGAAGGTCTCCACGGTCGATCCCGCGCGCACGCCCGGCACCGTGTGATAGCCGTCATACTGCCCGCGCACCACATGCGCCGGATCGAGCGGCCGCACCGCCTTCAGCAAGTTTGCCCGCTGGTCGCGCTCGGCGTCGTTCTCCTCGCCTGTCGGCGGGTCCATCGTCAGCACCGCGAGCACCTGCAGCAGATGGTTCTGCAGCACATCGCGGATGGCACCGGTCTCGTCATAGAAGCGCCCGCGATCCTCGACACCGAAATCCTCCGCCATGGTGATCTGGATGCTCTGGACATAGGTCCGGTTCCAGATCGGCTCGAAGACCGGGTTGGCGAAGCGGCTGTAGAGAATGTTCTGGACCGGCTCCTTGCCGAGATAATGATCGATCCGGAAGATGTTCTCCTCAGCGAAATAGCGGCGCAGCACCGCATCCAGCGCACGGGCGGAGGCGCGGTCGTGACCGAACGGCT
>DASZQO010000050.1:0-11861 GCA_035549615.1 Acetobacteraceae bacterium | reverse complement strand
ACGAGCTTCTCATAGATATCGTCGGTGAAGACCCAGACATCCGGATGGCGCAGCAGCACATCGCAGATCGGGCGGAGATCCGCCGCCGAATAGGCCGCGCCCGTCGGGTTGCACGGATTGTTGAGAAGGAACCATTTGGTTTTCGGCGTGATCGCCGCTTCCAGATCCTCGGCGCGCAGCTTGAAGCCGTTATTCTGGCTGCACGGCACGACAACCGGCTTGCCTTCCGCCAACGAAACGATGTCCGGGTAGCTCACCCAGCAGGGTGAGGGGATCACCGCCTCGTCCCCCGCATCGATCGTCGCCAGCATGGCATTGAAGATCACCTGCTTGCCGCCGGTGGAGACGATGATCTCCTCCGGCCGGTAATCGAGCCCGCTGTCACGGCGGAACTTGTCGGCGACCGCTTGGCGCAGCGCCTTGGTGCCAGCGACATCGGTGTATTTCGTCTCGCCCGCCTCGATCGCGCGGATCGCCGCGCGCTTGATGTTCTCCGGCGTGTCGAAATCAGGCTCGCCGGCAGAGAGGCTGATCACGTCGCGCCCCGCGGCCTGAAGCGCGCGGGCTTTGGTGGCGATCGCGATGGTCTGGCTCGGGTTGATGCGGTCGAGCCTTGATGCGGTGAGATGCATGGGGAATCCAGATAACGCTTGGCGCGAAACCCGACCCTATCGTTCCGCCCCGGCGACGGCAACCGCCGGCAAGGGGGACAGAGCCTTTCAATCCGGCATGCCAGCCATCGCCCGCACGGCGGCAGGCGCATGCCCGGCCGCGCGCAAATCCCGGAGGCTCAGCGCCTGATCCCGCTTGGCCAGCCGCCGGCCGGACGCGTCGCGGAGCAGGGGATGGTGCGCATAGGAGGGTTCCGGCCAGCCGAAGAGCGCTTGCAGCAGGCGATGAAGGGCGGTCGCCGGCCTCAGATCCTCCCCGCGGGTCACCAGCGTCACGCCCTGGAGCGCATCGTCGTGGGTGACGCAGAGATGATAGCTCGCCGGCGCGTCCTTCCGGCCCAGGACCACATCCCCGAAGGCGGCAGGATCACAGGCGACCCGGATGCCACCTTCCACGCAGGAGAGCGCCGGTGCGGCCTGGCGCGCCTTCGCCATGTCCAGGCGGAGCGCGTAGGGAAGGCCGGATGCGATGCGCGCCGCGCGCTCATCCTCACTGAGAAGGCGGCAGGTGCCCGGATAGCGCAAGACGTGATCGGGGTTCCGGGCGGGATTTGGGGCAGGCTCTTGGGGCGCCTCGGCCGCCCGGGCCACCTCGCGGCGGATTTCCGCGCGGGTGCAGAAGCAGGGATAGAGAAGCCCGCGCGCGGCGAGCAAGGCCAGCGCTGCGCGATACTCGGCCAAGTGTTCGGACTGGATCCGAACGTCTCCATCCCAGTCGAGCCCGAGCCAGACGAGATCCTCGAGGATCGCCTCCCGGAACGCGGGGCGGCAGCGTGCAGCATCGATATCCTCGATCCTGAGCAGAAAACGCCCGCCCGCCGCTCGGGCGCGCCGCCAGGCGAAAAGCGCTGCATGAGCGTGACCGAGATGCAGATAGCCGGTCGGGCTCGGGGCGAAGCGGGTCACGGTGGACATGGGACCATCGGGCACGGATATTGCGCGCAGGTTACGCAAGCAGGTTGCGCAACGCGACGAGAGCCCGGGAAGCCGGGCATGAGAAAGCAATATGGGCTTCCCGACCCCGATTTTTCCGCACCCCGGCGAGAGCGGCCGACTCTTCCCCGCCCATGGCTGACGGGCCGCGGCTGCTCGATGGTCCGCGCTTCGGGCCGCGGGATGGACGGCGGGCGGAGCAGCTCATCGTTCTTTGCCATGGGCTCGGCGCCGATGGCCATGACCTGATCGATCTTGCGTCCTTCTGGGAAAAATCGCTCCCGGCCGCCTGCTTCGCGGCACCCGACGCGCCAGAGCCTTGCAACATGGGGCCCTTTGGCCGGCAATGGTTCGATCTCACCGACCGTTCGCCCGCGCATCTCGCGGCGGGTGTGCGCCGCGCGGCCCCCTTTCTCGATGCCTTCATCGATTCCGAGCTGGCGCGGCTTTCCTTGCCGCCCGATGCCTATGCCCTGATGGGCTTCAGCCAGGGCGCGATGACCGCGCTTTATACCGGCCTTCGCCGTGCGCCCGGGCCGCGTGCGATCCTCGCCTATTCGGGGGCGCTGATCGCGCCCGAAACCCTCGCCGCCGAACGGGCGAACGATGCCCCGGTGCTCATCGTCCATGGCGAGGCGGACATGGTGCTGCCCGCCGCTCTTTCGCGCCTGGCCGAAGAGCAATTGCGCGCAGCAGGCGTGACGGTGGAATCGCTTTATCTTCCCCTGCTCGGCCACGGGATCGATGATGCCGGCCTCTCGGCCGGCGCACTTTTTCTCCAGCGTGCTTTTGCAGGAGGCTGACGCGCGGAAAGGGCAGCTTGCAGGCCGGCTCCGCCTCTGCAATAAGAGCCGCGCGACTCTGGTGGCGCACAAGTCCTCGGGGGTCACGGAAGCGTAACCTACCAGTGCTTGTTGTGCTTTCCTGGCCGGACAGGAGCGGCGATTGCCGGACGGTGGCCAACAGTTTCCCGCGCTGGTGTTGAACGCGGATTTCCGTCCCCTCTCCTATTTTCCCCTTTCCTTGTGGTCCTGGCAGGATGCGGTGCGCGCGGTCTTCCTCGATCGTGTCGCCGTTCTCAACGAATACGAGGCCGAGGTGCGCTCACCCTCCCTCGCGATGCGCCTGCCCAGTGTCATCGCGCTCAAGGATTATGTGACAACGGCGCGACGCCCGGCCTTCACCCGCTTCAATGTCTTCCTGCGCGACGGCTTCACCTGCCAGTATTGCAGCATCCGCCACCCGGCGCCCGACCTCACCTTCGACCATATCATCCCGCGCTCGCGCGGCGGGCGGACGATCTGGGAAAATGTCGTCACAGCCTGCGGCGCCTGCAATCTGCGCAAGGGCGCGCGCTTGCCGCGGGAATGCCGGATGTATCCGCTCCAGCCGCCGCGCCGGCCCACCACCTGGGAGCTGCAGGAGCGGGGCCGCGCCTTTCCGCCGAACTATCTGCATGAAAGCTGGCGCGACTATCTCTACTGGGACAGCGAACTCGAAAGCTGATCGGCGGATCTGTCTTCCGATCATACTCCCGTGAATTGCAGAAACATCAGGCCTCACGCCGCTTCGAGTTCGACCGCGAGCGCGCGCAGACTCGCCGTGTGGGGATGGGCGATGCGGCCGGCCCGGAGATCCTCGACCCCCAGTGTTTCCACCAGCATGCCCTCCTGCATGACCCCAATCATCGGGCAGAGATGGGCGACCACCGCGAGATTATGGCTGACCAGGAGATAGGTGAGCGCGCGCGTTGCCTGCAGATCGGCGAGCAGGTTGAGAATCTCGGCCTGCACCGAGACATCGAGCGCACTCGTCGGCTCGTCGAGCAGCAGCACCTCCGGCCCGGCGATCAGCGCCCGGGCGATCGCGACGCGCTGGCGCTGGCCGCCCGAAAGCTGATGCGGATAGCGAAAGCGCATATGCGAAGGCAGCGCCACTTCCTCGAGCGCGCGCGGAATGCGCGCATCGATCCCGCCGATGCCGTGCACGATCAGCGGCTCGGCGAGCTGGCGATCGATCGTCTGGCGCGGATGGAGCGAGCCGTAAGGATCCTGGAAAACCATCTGAACGCGACGGAAGAATGCGCGCGGGCGCCGCGGCGCGAGCGGAACGCCTTCAAGCAGGATGTGCCCCTGCCAGTCGCGGATGAGCCCGGCGAGCGCGCGCAGCACGCTCGACTTGCCGGAGCCGGACTCACCCACGATGCCGAAGCTCTGGCCCTTGCCCACCGCGAAGGAAACGCCCTTCACGGCGGCGAACCCGCCGAAGCGGATACGCAGATCCTCAACCGTGATCACGCGGCCTCCCAGGCGGGATCGCGCGTCATGACGGGAAGCCTGCGACGCGGGTGGTTGAGGCTCGGCAGGCAGGCGAGCAGCGCCTGCGTGTAAGGATGGCGGGAGCGGACGAGCTCCGCAGCGCGCAGGGTCTCAACCACGCGGCCGGCATACATCACCATCACCCGATCGCAGAAATGCGCAACCAGGGGCAGATCGTGGCTGATGAGAATGAGGCCCATGCCACGTCGCGAGACGAGGTCCTCGATCAGCCGCAAAATCTCCGCCTGTACGGTGGCATCGAGCGCGCTGGTGGGCTCATCGGCGATGAGAAGCTCGGGATCGCCCGCCAGCATCATCGCGATCATCACCCGCTGGCCCATCCCGCCCGAAAGCTCGTGCGGATAGCGATCGGCGACGGCGCGCGGGTCGCGGATCTGCACCTGCGCGAGGAGATCGACGGCCGCCGCGCGCGCCGCCCTGCGGGAAAGCTTCTTGTGCAGCCGGAGCGGCTCGGCAACCTGCATGCCCGCCGTCATCACCGGGTTGAGCGCGAATTTCGGATCCTGAAGAATGAGCCCGGCCCGCCGGCCGCGGATCGCGCCGAGCGTGCGCGGTGATGCGCTGAGAATATCGATGCCGTCGAAGAGAATCTTCTTCGCGCGCACCATCGCCCCCGGCGGGGTGAGGCCGATGACGGCGCGCGCGGTCAGCGATTTCCCCGAGCCTGATTCACCAACGATGCCGAGCTTTTCCGTCCCCATCGCGAGATCGACGCCGCGGACCGCGAAGTGAAGCCCGGTGCCGCCAGCAAGACGGCCGGGAAAACCGATCCGAAGATCTTCGATGTCCACCTTCATTGGCGCGCTTTCGGATCGAGCACGTCGCGCAAGCCATCGCCCAGCAGATTGAAGGCAAGAGCGGCGACGAAGATCGCGATGCCCGGCGCCGTCGGCACCCACCATTGCTGGAGAATGTAATCACGGGAGGTCGCGATCATCGTGCCCCATTCCGCCGCCGGCGGCTGGGCGCCCATGCCGAGAAAACCGAGACCGGCGGCGGTGAGGATGATGCCGGCCATATCGAGGCTCACGCGCACGATGACGCTTGAGAGGGCGAGCGGCACGATATGGCGAAGGATGATCCGCGGAGAACCGGCCCCCATCAGCCGGATCGCGGCGATGAAATCCGCATTGCGGATGGTGAGCGCATCGGCGCGTGCCAGCCGCGCATAAGGCGGCCAGGACGTCAGCGCGATCGCGATTACCGCGCTCGCGATCCCGGGTTTCAGCGCGGCGACGAAGGCGAGCGCTAGGATCAACCGGGGAAATGCGAGAAAGATGTCGGTGAGCCGCATCAGCACCCGATCGATCAGGCCGCCGAGATAGCCGGCGATACAGCCGATCACCAGGCCGAAGGGCGCGACCAGGGCCACCACCGCCACCACCATGCCGAGGGTGAGCCGCCCGCCATAGATCAGCCGCGAGAGAAGATCGCGCCCGAGTTCGTCAGTGCCGAGCCAATGCGCGGCCGAGGGCGGGGCGAGGCGGTCGGCGAGATTCTGCGCATAGGGATTGTCAGGGGCGAGGAGCGGAGCGGCCAGGGCGATCAGGATGAGCAGCACGACGACGATCAGCCCGCCCAGGGCGAGCCGGTTCGCCGTGAAGCGCCGCCAGCCCCGATAGAGCTCACCCCAGGCGGTCTGTCTTCGCGATGTCGGCTCTTCGGCCAGCAGCCAGGCGCGCAGCGTGGTTGCAGATGGGATGGCTGCGGGTTTCGTTCCTTCGTTCATGGCGGGAATTTATCGGACTCGGGGATCGAGCAGCCGGTAGGCGAGATCGGCGAGCAGATTGAGCCCGACATAGATGCAGCCGATCACCAGGGTCGCGCCGAGCACCGCATTCATGTCGGCATTGAGAAGCGAGGTGGTGAGATAGAGCCCGAGCCCTGGCCAGCCGAACACAGTTTCGGTCAGCACCGCGCCTTCGAGCAGGCTCGCATAGGCGAGCGCGAGCACCGTGATGAGCCCGACCGAGATATTGCCGAAGGCATGGCGCCAGAGCACGAGCCGCTCAGGCACGCCTTTCGCCCGCGCCGTGACGACATATTCCGCGCCAAGCGCCTCCAGCATGAAGGCCCGTGTCATCCGCGTGATATAGGCAAGGCTGTAAAGGGCGAGCACTAGCGCCGGCTGGACGAGGTGGGCGAGCGCGCTTTGAAAGGCGGCCCAGTTTCCGCTGAGCGCCGCGTCCACGACCAGCATGCCGGTGATGGTCGGCACCGTTCCCTCATAAAGCACGCCGATCTGCCCGGAGCCCGGCAGCCAGCCGAGATCGGCATAGAAGATGAGCAGGAAGATCAGACCCAGCACGAAGACCGGAATCGATTGCCCGGCAAGGCTCACCACCCGCACGGTATGATCGAGGCGCGAGCCGGGCCGCGCCGCGGCGAAGACGCCTGCCGGCACGCCGATGATCACGGCGATGAGGATCGCCGCGGTCGCAAGCTCGAAGGTGCGGGGAAAGAACTGGAGAATGTCGGAGGTGACGGAGTTCGACGTCATCACCGAAGTTCCGAGATTGCCCTCAGCGAGCCGGCGCAGATAGATCGCGAACTGGGTTGTGAGCGGCCGGCCGAGCCCGAGCTCGGCGCGCACATGGGCCACCACATCGGGTGGCGCATGGTCGCCGACGATCGCGATCACCGGGTCGATCGGTATCACGCGGCCGATGATGAAAGTGACGAGGATGAGCCCGAACAGGGTGATGGGGATGCTCGCCGCGTTCGCTGACAGGGCGCGGAGCCGCCCCGTGCCCCGTCTGAGAGCGTGATGACTTTCCGCCATCACGCTCTCACTTTGTTTTCTCGATCAAATTGATGGCTTCCCCTCGGACTCTGGTGGAGCGCTTCGCGCCGGGGCGCCACTGGAAGCCATCCTGATCCAGGCTCATGTCTTGCGGATATCGTAATAGCGGGTGAAGTCCGACTGGGCGCCGAGGATGAAACCGGTGACATTCTTGCGCAGAACCGAGGTTGCGTTCTGCTGCAGGACGAAAGCGATCGGGGAGACCTGCCAGGCCTGCTCCTGCATCTTGTGATAGAGCGCGACACGCTTGGCGGTGTCGAGCTCTTCGGCTGCCGCCGTCACCTCCGCCGTGAGGGTGGGATCATAGAAATGGCAGCGCCAGGCGATGATCTTGAGCGGACTATTGTCCGAATCATTGGGGTTGGCGTTGAAGGCCTGGGCATTCGAATTCGGATCGAAATAGTCGGGATACCATTCGGAGAGAATGAGCTGGTGCTGGCGCGCCCGCATCTTGGTGAAGACCTGGCTGCGCGTGCCGGGCAGCAGCGAGACCTTGATGCCGGCTGCAGCGAGATCCGCCTGGATGGCGGCGGCGATGTCCGTGTACGGATGGTCGGAGAAATGATCGAGCGTGACGGAGAAGCCGTTCGGGTACCCCGCCTTGGCGAGCAGGGCCTTGGCCTTGTCCGGGTCCTTCGAGAACGGATTGGTGACGAGCGCGCCGAGGATTCCGGTCGGCTCGAAGGACTGGTTCACGATATAGGTGTCTGGGACGATGTTCTTCTGGATGCCCGCATAGTCGATCGCCCATTTGATCGCCTGGCGCACCTCGACCTTGGCGAAGGGGGCGTAGCTTGCATTGCCCGCGAGGTACATCTGATTGGTGGAAGGGGTGGCGAGCCGGTAGAGATTGGGATCCTTTTCTGCCGTCTTGAGCAGATCCGGCGTGAGGTCGCGGGCGATGTCGGCATCGCCATGCTGCACCATCAGGAGCTGCGTGCCCGGATCCTTCACATGGCGAATGAAGACCCGCTTGGTCAACGGCGCGACGGCCGCATGCGGATTGGCATCGAGGATGATGTGATCGTTCGCCGACCAGGAGGTGAGCTGGTAGGGCCCATTGCCGGCCGAATGGCTGGTCAGCCAGTGATTGCCGAGATCGTTGTTCTGCTGATGGGCAAGCGCGGTCTCCTTCTCGACGATGCCGCCGACATTGGCCGAAAGGCAGGTGAGCACGAAGCTCGTCGCCGCCGGCTTCGGCAGCTCGATCACCAGCGTGTGCGGATCGGTGGCGCGGATCAGGCTCGCGACATTGTCCTTGGTGAAGCCGAACTGGGTGAGAATGAAGCCGGGCGTGAGATTGAGGGTGATGACCCGGTGGAGAGAGAATTCGGCATCCGCGGCGGTGGCGGGCTTGCCCGAGGGAAAGACGGCGTCCTGGACGAGATGGAAGGTGAAGGTCTTGCCGTCCGAAGAGACCTCCCAGGCGCTTGCGAGGTCCGGCTCGATCTCGCTCAGCTTCTTGAGATTGGGCGAGACAAGCTTGCGATAGATGTTCGCGTCGGCCTCGGTGTTGGAGAATTCATAGGACTGGGCCGGATCGAAGGAGATGACATCGTCGATCTGCTTGGCCATGACGACGATGCCCGGCGGCGTCGCTGCTGCGGCATTGCCTGCCGCGAGCGGGGCGGTGGCTACAGCCGCCCCGGAAGCCAGGAGCGTGCGGCGTGTCAGCATTTTTGCTCTCCCTGCATGCGAGCCGAGCATAGGCACGGCCCTGTGTGAACGGGAAGGCCCTTCGCCTTAACTTGGGGCCCGCACCTCGATCGCCACGGCCGTAATATTGTCGGCGGCCTCGCGGCCCAGGGCGGCGGCCAGAAGAAGCTCGCTCGGCGCCACGCCCTCCGGCGCGCCGAGCAGGGCGGCAAGCTCGGCCGGTGCAAGGCTTTTCGAAATCCCGTCACTGCAGAGGAGGAGGCGGTCTCCGACAACGAGCGTGCCCTCCCGCTCGTCGAGAGCAAGGGTTTCGAGATCCGCCCCGACGGCCCGGGTGAGAACATCGGCACGCGGATGCGCCGCCATCTCCGCCGCGCCGATCGCTCCCGCATCCACCAGCGCCTGCGCCAGGCTATGGTCATGGCTGAGCTGCGAAAGCACCCCCTCGCGCAGGAGATAGGCGCGGGCATCGCCCGCCCAGAGGCAGGTGAATTGATCCTCCCGCGCCAGCATGACGACAAGCGCCGCAGCAATCACCGCGCGCTCGCCGCGGCGTGCCGCCTCCGCCCGGAGTTTTTGGTGCGCCTGCCCGATCCGACTTTGAACCTCTTCGTGGAGCGCCGCGGCGGAGAGGCCGCTCGGGATCGATCCCAGCATATCGGCGATCATCCAGGCCGCGACCTCGCCTGCTTCCCGCCCGCCCGCGCCGTCCGCAACCGCCCAGAGCCCCAGCTCCGGGCGATCGACATAGCTGTCCTCGTTATGAGTACGCCGCGCGCCGGGGTGGGTTGCAGCCCAGGAGCGGAAGGCCAACACGCTCATCCGCGGGTCTGATCTTCGGGGCTGGGCGGCTCAGCTTCCACCCGAGGAGAGCACCGCCCTGCGGCCGGAGATGCTGAGGGTGAGGTCCGTCTCGCCGCCGCCCGGGACCGGCGCCGTTGCCCGCCAGTCCGCCTGCTCGATATCGCGGAAGAGCACGGCGATCCCGATATCGCGGGTGCCGCTCGCCAGGGTGCGCGTGATGGTCCGGCTGGTGCCGGGGCTGACGACGAATTCCTCCGAGCCGAGCAGCTCGCCGCCGAGCGTTTCCGGCTCATGCGTCATCAGCGCGAAGAAATCCGCGCGTTCGAAATTGTCGGTGCCGGTGAGCTGATAGAGCCGCACCGCGACCGGCGTGGCATGGCCATTCGGATCGGGATTCTGATCGTCCCCGGCGTGCACCGTGAGCGTCAGCCTCACCGGGCCGGTCGGGGTGGACGCGCAGCCGGCGATGGCGAGCAGCGCAAGCGCCGGGGGCAGAACGAGGAAGGCGCGACGATGGGTCATGAGAGGAAACGCACGGATCATGGCTTGGCCGGTGAGCAGACGGAAGAAGCCGGCCCACCCCTCACTCCTCCTCGGGGGAGAGCCTTCCCGATCCGCCTGCAGCGATGTTGTGACCGCTCTCGAGAAAGCGGGCAAGCCGCCCCTGCTTTCGTTCTGGCCGCGAACGAATCGCCGCGAGTGCGAGCGCGCCCACGACTGCCGTGCCGGTCAGGTGATCAGAAGACGGCGCCGGTGGCTCGCGGGCGGGGAACGGGGAGGCTCCGCTCCAGTAGGCGGCCAGGCCCGCCCAGGCCTCGGGGCTGGCGAAACCGGCCGCCTTCGCCGCCGCGAACGCGGCATGGCGCAGCGTGTCCGACTGCTGCCGCACCCATTGCTCGGCGGAAGCGAGCGCCGCCAGGGGCGCCGCCGCCAGATCGCGCGGGGCCGTGTGCCTCGCGCACATGCAGGCCCACCAGGTGGCTTCCCGCTTCGGCAGCGCATAGGCGAGCAGGCACAGCGCCGCCATCTGGAACCCCTGCCGCTCGAGCGCAGCGAGCGCCTCACCCGGCCCCGCCGACCGCGCGATAAGACTCGAGACCTGCGGACAGAATTCGGGCCGCCCCCGCATCGCCGCCAGATCACAGCCCGCCAGCTTGACCCCGTCGGAATTGATCACGGCCCGCCACCCCAGAGCGTGATGACCGGCGGTGGCATCACCGCAGGTCCCGATCACGCAAAAAACAAATGACGAGAGCGGGATGCAGGAATTGGAGCAAACCCATCCCGTTCCCGTTCGCACCCGGTGCGGGGAAGGGGTTAGTCTCCCGGGCTCTCGCGCACGCCGCCAATCCGTCCCCCCTACCGCCTGCCGTTCACGACGACGTTACCGCTGAAATAGATTAAACGCCCGTTTTTTTCCGAAACGTGACTTCTGTCACGCTCTCTCGCCATGTTCCTGCTCATGCTGCCCAGCTTGGCAGGCTCGCGATCCGCGATTGCCAAGCCGGGCCGGATGGCCTTGCATGCCGCACGAGACGGATCACGAAGGAACGCTGGATGGACGAGGAGTCGCGCTGGGATCCGGAGATGCGGGCCGCTCAGCGCGCCCACGACGCAGCGGCAGCCGCCTATCCGCCCATCCGGCTCGAGTTCCCGTTCGAGCCGCAGCGCGCGATCAATGACGCGCTCGCTCTGCTCAGCGCGACTGGCGGGCCGGTCATGGCGGAGAGCGAGGACCGCTGGGTCGCGGCGCGCGGGCGGCGCATCCTCTGCCGGCTCCATCGGCCGCGCACGGACCGGATGCTGCCGGGCCTGATCTATTTCCATGGCGGCGGATGGGTCTGGTCCTCCATCGATACGCATGACCGGTTGGCACGCGAATATGCCGCCGCGGGGGAGGTCGCGGTGGTCAGCGTCGATTACGCGCTTTCGCCCGAGGCCCAGTTTCCCCAGGCCCTTGAGGAATGCGCCAGGGTGGTTCGGCATCTCGCCGAAAGCAGCGTGAACTGGGGCATCGATCCGGGGCGGCTTCTCGTTGGCGGGGATTCGGCCGGCGGCAATCTGGCGCTCGCCACCGCTCTGCTGCTGCGCGAGACCGGCGGACCGCCGCTGCGGGGCATCCTCGCGCTCTATCCCGTCTGCGACGCAGCACAGGACACGCCGAGCTACCGCGAGTTCGCCGAGGGCTATGGGCTGACCGCCGCCAAGATGCGCTTTTATTGGGATGTCTATGCGCCGCGCGCGGCCGACCGGCTCAGTCCCTTCGCTTCCCCGCTCCGTGCCGAGCTGAGCGGGCTGCCACCGGTGCTGATCCATCTCGCCGAGCTTGACGTGCTGCGCTCCGAAGGCGAGGCGCTGGCGGCAAAGCTCGCGGCGGCCGGGGTGACGGTCGCCTGCGAAATCTTTCCGGGCATGATCCACGGTTTCCTGCGCGCGACCGCCCAGGTGGCGCGGGCACGCGAGGCGGTCGCCAAGGCGGGAGCCTGGCTGAAGCAGCAGAGCATCTGATCCAACTCACGGCCGGGCAGGCAGCATCGCCGCGGCGGACAATTCGCGCGCCCGCACGCGGTAGAGGACGAAGATCTCCGCCGGCACGCCATGGCGGGCGCGGATGATTCTGCCGCATTGCGCCCGCACCGCCCAGGCGGCGAGGTC
>DASZQO010000049.1:0-3212 GCA_035549615.1 Acetobacteraceae bacterium | reverse complement strand
CTGATTACGGCACCACCGAGGTCGCGGACCACGCGATCGCTCTCGCGCTCGCGCTGCGGCGGGGATTGCTGCTGCATCATGAGCGCCAACGCGCCACACCGCCGGCGGCCTGGACATGGATCGCGCACCCGCTCATCAAGCGTGCCTCGACGCAGACCTTCGGCATTCTTGGGCTCGGGCGCATCGGCACTGCGGCAGCGCTGCGCGCGAAAGCCTTCGGCTTCCGCGTGCTTGCTTACGACCCCTATCAACCGAACGGAGTCGAGCTCGCCCTTGGCATCGACCGCGCGCGCACGCTCGCGTCATTTCTGCAGGAGAGCGATATTCTCTCCGTGCACGCCCCGCTCACGCGCGAGACACGCGGCATGCTCGGGGCCGCCGAGTTCGCTTCCCTGCCGCGGGATGCGGTCGTGGTGAACACGGCGCGCGGGCCGATCATGGATCTCGATGCCCTGATGGAAGCCCTCGAAAGCGGGCACATCGCCGGGGTCGGGCTCGATGTGCTGCGTGAGGAGCCCCCGGTGCCGCCGATTCCCGCATTGCTCGCCTCTTATCGGACGCGGGCGCCCTGGCACGAGGGACGGCTGATCATCACCCCGCATTCGGCCTTCCACAGCCCGGAGGCCTGGAACGATATCCGGGTGAAATCGGCCGAAACGATGCGTGCGGCCTTGCTCGGCCCGCAGCCACAGAACGTAATTCCGCCCGAGGCGGATTGAGCGCGAAGCAAAGCGGACGCTCGGAGACCTCGCAGAAGGCGGTTCCCAAAACATCATCGAAACATTCGCCCGCGCGCGATAGCGGGCTGGTTCTATGCAATGGGCGGGGGTCCCCGGACTGCTTCGGACATGTTCGGCGCGGCTTGCCGCTCATTGCCCTTCTGGTCTTCCAGCGTCTGTCCACGCGGAGTTTTCTCCGCAATCGGGATCCGCTGGCCGCTATACACCCCTGGCCTATTCGAGCTTTCCCAACGCCTGGTCCCACGCTTCGGGAACGAGCGCATAGCTGCCAGCGTTGTGGACAATATGGGCGAAGCCGGGAAAATGCAGATGCATGCCGGCGACCAGCAGGCGTTCGCTTGCCGCCATCTCAAGAACGCGCCGGCGGGTTGCTGCTGCCTGGGCGGGATCGGTATCGAAATCGATCGTCACTTCCGGGCGTGGTACCTGAATCTCTGGCACATGGACAATGTCACCCCAGATGAGGAGAGACACGCCGCCGGAGGTGATCAGGTAGCCTGTGTGTCCGGGGGTATGGCCGTAGAGGGGCATCGCGCTCACGCCCGGAAAAACTTCGCCGGGACCCGAGAAAGTGCGGATGCGGTCGCGATAGGGGGCGATCTGCTCGCGCGCTGCCTGGAAATAGAGCTTCTTCTCCCGCTCGCTGCCCCGCGCCATGGCAGCATCATCATGCCAGTGGCGTGGCTCATTTTCATGTACGACGAGCTCGGCATTCGGAAAGAAGCGCCGGCCGGAGGGAAGTTCGCTCAAGCCGGCGGAATGATCCGGATGCATATGGGTGAGGATCACACGCTCGATCGCCGCCGGATCGATGCCGGCAGCGGCGAGATTGCGTGCGAGCTTGCCCGTGGAGGGTTGGAGATAGTTGCCCGAGCCGGTATCGATGAGAGCAAGGCGGCCGGCGGAATAGATGGCATAGCAATTCACGGAGGTGCGGCGGCCTCCGGCCGGAAAATCGGGGCGGAAGGCCGCATGAAGGAGGCGCGCCGACTCCTCGACGGTGATGTTGCGCAGCATCTCGAGCCCGCTGTCGAGATAGCCATCCGAGAGCGCGGTGACGGTGATCTCACCGATGCGACGATGATAGACGCCCGGAACCTGTTGTCGCGGCGGCGTGATCATTCAGCCTCCTCTCCGTTCATTGTCAGATGTCCACGATGTCATGTGCAGGCAAGGAATTTCGAGGGGATCGACCTTGCCATCCCTCGCCCGGAAGACCACGGTGAGGTGCCAAGTCTCCGGCCGGGGGGTGAAGAATTGGGCGAGCTTAGCATCTGGCATTGGCTGATTGTGCTGATCGTGGTGCTGCTGCTGTTCGGCAGCGGCAAGCTCAGCACGCTGATGGGCGATTTCGCCAAAGGCATCAAGGCATTCCGCAAGACGATGGAAAGCGATGAGGCGCACACGCCGCCGCCTGCGGCCGCTCCGCCACCGGCGATCGGGACCGAACCCGGTATCGAAATGGGGGCCGAGGCGGAAAAGACACCGGTTCATCACGAAGGCTGAAATCCCGCGCCCGTACCTTGCCGGCGCAGCTCGTTGCCTCCGGTGACGCGCGGAGAAGATAGGCAGGTCACTGGAAACAAAGAGCAGGGGTTCCGATTCCGCCCCCATCCCGATGCGCCGGACTTCGGGCTCGGGAGACAAGGCATGTGCGCCATCAGGTCCGGAAATGGCGAGAAGAGTCCGCCGGCCTCGGGCATGATGCAGCCATGCATCTGGACCGCGAAGCCTGCTACCGGGCGCTTCTTGCACGCGATTCCCGTTTCGACGGACAGTTCTTCGTCGCCGTCCTCACCACCGGGATCTATTGCCGGCCGATCTGCCCGGCCCGGCCGCCCAAGCTTGAGCATGTCATTTTCATGCCGAGCGCCGCCGCGGCGCAGGCGGCGGGGTTCCGGCCGTGCCTTCGCTGCCGACCCGAGACCTCACCCGAGACCGCCGCCTGGCGCGGGACCTACAACACCGTCTCCCGCGCATTGGTGCTGATCGCTGCCGGCGCGCTGAACGAGAATGATGTGGAAGGGCTGGCGGGGCGGCTCGGCATCGGCGGGCGGCAGCTCCGCCGCCTCTTCGAAAGGCATCTCGGCGCCTCGCCCAAGGCGGTCGCTGGCACGCGGCGGGTACTGTTCGCCAAGCGGCTCATCACCGACACGGCGCTGCCGATGGCGGATGTCGCGCTTGCGTCGGGTTTCGGCAGCGTGCGCCGGTTCAACGACACGTTCCTCAAACTTTATGGCCGCCCGCCGCGCAGTCTCCGCCGTGTCGGGAGGGAGGAGGCGTCACAATCCTGCGTCCGCCTCACCCTGCCCTTCAAGCCGCCTTATGATTGGCCCTCCATGATCGGCTTTCTCGCGGCCCGCGCAATTCCAGGCGTGGAGCGTGTGAGCGCCGACGCCTATGCACGCTCCACCACGCTCGGCGAAATGACGGGGACGCTCATTGTCCGCCAGATGCCGGCGCGCGAGGGAT
>DASZQO010000048.1:0-4504 GCA_035549615.1 Acetobacteraceae bacterium | reverse complement strand
CAACCGCCTTAGCCGGCCAAGCTCGGAAAAGAGCTTCTCCGCGGCATGCTCGCGGATATGGCAGGTGTTCAGAATGATGAGATCGGCCTCGGCCGGGCTTGCTGCCTGGCCATAGCCGGCCGCGGCGAGCACGTCGGTCATCCGCTCGCTGTCGTACACGTTCATCTGGCAGCCCCAGGTGATGACGTGCACACGGAGCGCGCCGGACACGAACCCTGCCTTCCCGTTCGCCGCGGCGATCGGTGCCCTCCCCGCGCTCACGCCGCATCCCCAGCCCGGCACGGCCCGGCGGGATAAGGCGGGATCGGGGATGCTGCCACGCTGCGCAGCAAGGGTTCGGGTGCGACCTCCGGCTTTTGCGTGAATTTTGGCAGATCGGGTGCGGGGCGTGTCAAGCGACTGTTTGAGGGCAGTGAGGGGGACAGGGGGGTCGCGGGGCGGTTCTGGCGCAAGGTTGCGGCGCCTTCCGCCACCACCTGCCAGAGCGCACGCGCAAGCAGCTTACGGTCCGGATAGGCGAGAGGGTCGAGCGGAGCGTGCAGCACCACGCTTGCCCGGAGGCCATGATGTTGGGCGAGCCGCCAGAAATGCGGACCGATCTCCATATCCCCGTACCAGGCGAAGAGCGGGCGCGTGCCAAGCAGGGCGGGCAGACCGTCGAGCCGGTCATAGACGACAGAGACAGGCTGGAGGATCGGCGGATTTTCGGTCTCGGCGAGAGCGAAGAAGCTCGAACGGAAGGGCAGCACCCGCGCTCCGTCGGAGGTCGTTCCTTCGGGGAAGAGGATGAGATCGTCGCCGGCTTCCAGCCGTTCGCGGATTGCTGTGTTTTCAACCCCGGTCCGGCTCTTGCGGCGGCTGACGAAGATGGTCCTCCCGAGTCGGGCGATGGTGCGGATGAACGGCCAGGCGCCGACTTCGGCCTTGGCGATGAAGCAAGCCTCGAGCGTGCCGCCGAGCACTGGGATGTCCAGCCACGAGGAATGGTTGGAGACATAGACGACACGGCGGCCATTGCCGCGGGCCGAGGCCCCGAGCACGCGCACCTTGAGGCCGATCAGCCGGTAGAAATTGCGCCAGTAGATACGCGCGAAGACGACGCGCCCGCGCCCCGGGAGTGCGATCAGAACCGCCTGGATGGGCACTGAGACGAGGGTCCAGAGCATGACGGCGAACCCGCGCCCGATGACCCGCAGCCAGCGCCGGACGCGGCTGCGCCGCCCGCCGAGCGGCCGCACCGGGACAGCATGGCGCCAAGGGGTAAGAGCAGTCCGTTTCGACGCCACTTCCATGCCGCCCGATTAGCGCGCGGCGCGCCCGGGGACAATCGTGACAGTCACGAAGAAAATCCCACGGGCACTGACGCCGCCCGCGTTAAGGTGACCCGCCGCCGTTTTCGTCTGGAGCCTCGCGGTCAGTCCGCAGCGAGCGCCATGCGACTCGGTGCGAGGACCTTTGTCACATAGTCCTCGACCGAGGCGGCGATCTCCCCGGCATGCTCGGCGAACACATGGTCGGCGCCACGCAGCACCCGATAGTCGATCCGCACACCCTTCTGGGTGTTGAGCTTTTCGACCAGCTTCGCAACCGCCGGCTCGGGAACCAGATCGTCGGCATCCCCGTGCAGCATCAGCCCACCCCCCGGACAAGGAGCGAGGAAGCCGAAATCATAGTGATTGGCCGGCGGGGCGATACTGATCCAGCCCGAAATCTCGGGCCGGCGCATCAGGAGCTGCATGCCGACGAAGGCGCCGAACGAATAGCCGGCGATCCAGAGACCACCGGAGTTCGGGTTCACCATCTGCATCCAGTCGAGCGCGGCGGCGGCGTCGCTGATCTCGCCCACGCCGCCGTCATAGCGGCCCTGGCTGCGCCCCACGCCGCGAAAATTGAAGCGCATCACGGAGAAGCCGAGCTTCTGGAATGTCTGATAGAGGGTGAAGGTGACGCGATTGTTCATCGTTCCGCCGTGCAGCGGATGCGGATGCAAAACCAGCGCGAGCGGTGCGCCGCGATCGCGCGAATGATGATAGCGACCTTCCAGCCGGCCATCCGGGCCGGCGAACATCACCTCAGGCATGGCGTTCTGACTTCCGTTTCCTGTGCCGGCCGGGCCCACGGGCAAACCGCGCGACCGCAGACGGACATCCCCGATCCGATTCAGCCCGGTGCGTCACCCTACGCGTGCGGATCGGCGGACCCGGTGCCGCCGGACAGAAAGCAGATAGGAACAGGCCATGCGCCGGACATCCCCCGTCAAATGAATTCTTGACCATTTGGGTCGGGAAAAATAGCCTTTGCGACAGCAGCAATCGCCGCTCTCCAGCCTGATTGCTGCCTGCCTTGCCTCCTTTTGCTTCCGCCGATCCGTACGCGGCCCCGGCTGGGCTCGAAATCCAGGGCAGCTTCACTATAGGGTGGTGAGACGGGCTTTCATAACGGAAATGTCGCATGGCCTTCATGTTCCTGCGTGAGACCATTCGCGCGTATCGCGAACGCGATCCGGCCGCGCGCTCAAATCTCGAAGTTTTTCTCTGCTATCCTGGATTGCATGCGGTGCTCTGGCATCGGGTGGCGCAGGCACTTTGGCGATGGCGGCTTCATCTGTTGGGACGCTTCGTCTCGCATCTCGGCCGTTTCCTCACGGGCATCGAGATTCATCCGGCCGCCAGGCTCGGCCGCCGGCTGGTGATCGACCATGGGATGGGCGTGGTGATCGGCGAGACCGCCGAAGTCGGCGATGATTGCTACCTCTACCATCAGGTGACATTGGGCGGGACATCCTCGGTCAAGGCAAAGCGGCACCCCACCATCGGCAACCGGGTGATCATCGGCGCCGGGGCGAAAATCCTGGGGCCGATCACGGTGGGTGATGATGCGCGGGTGGGGGCCAATGCCGTGGTGGTGCAGCCAGTGCCTGCCGGGACGACAGTGGTGGGTGTTCCCGCCCGGCCAGTCGATCGCCGGGCCGGGCGGGATGCCGTGCGCGGCGCTGCTTATGGCACGCCCTGCGATGGTGAGCTTGACCCCTTGCTCAAAGATGTGGAGAGCCTGCGCGCCGAACTTTCCGAGGTGGAGGCGCGCGTGGCTCGGCTCGCCGCGCGCCGCCGCGAGCCGGCGGCCGAGTAAGGCCTGCCGGTGCAGATCACGGCACGCGGGCGCTATGCCGTCATGGCCATGGCCGATCTCGCCGGACGCATCTGCCAGCCGGAGGCGTGCTGCCGCGCGGTGCGGCTGACCGAGATCGCTGAGCGGCAGGGAATCAGCCTCGCCTTTCTCGAGCAAATCTTCTGCCGCCTCCGCCAGGCGGGCCTGGTCTCCGCGGTCCGCGGCCCGGGGGGCGGCTATCGTCTGGCCCGCCCGGCGGCCGAGATCCCGATCATCGAGATCCTTCGTGGTGCCGGCGAGCCGATCCGCACGACCCGCTGCAATCCGGACGGCAGGCCCTGTATGAAGGCGTCTCCGGGCAGACCCGAACGCGAGTTCGGAGGGCGGTGCCAGACGCACGATCTCTGGGCGGCGCTCGGACGTGAAATCGAGCGGTTTCTCGCTTCGGTGACGCTCGCTGACGTGATCGGCGAGCGTCTCGGGGGGCCGGAAGTGGCGGCGGCATGACCTATCTCGACGCCAACGCCGCCGAGCCGCTCCGTCCGGCGGCCAGGACCGCGATGATCGAAGCGCTCGGGCAGATCGGCAACCCGTCCTCCGTCCACGGGCCGGGCCGCGCCGCCCGCCGCATTCTCGAGGATGCGAGGGAGAGCCTCGCCGCGAGCTTTGGCGCCCATCCCGCCGATCTCATCTTCACCTCCGGCGGCACCGAGGCGGATGCGCTCGCTCTTCATGCCCTCTCCCCCGGCAGGCGGGTGATCATCGGCGCCACCGAGCACGACGCGGTTCGGGCCGCCGCCCCGGACGCCGCGATTCTGCCGGTCGATTCGTCCGGCGTGGCGGACCTGGCGGCGCTCGAGGTGCTGCTTTCCGAGGGCGAGCCCGCGCTCGTGGCGCTCATGCTCGCCAACAACGAGACGGGCGTGCTGCATCCGATCACCGAGGCGGCCTGCCTTTGCCGCCGTTTCGGCGCTCTCCTCCATGTCGATGCCGTCCAGGCGGCCGGCCGGATCACGCTCGACTGCGCCGCTCTCGGCGCGGCCAGCCTTGCCCTTTCGTCCCACAAGCTTGGGGGACCCGCCGGCGCCGGCGCTCACCTTCTCGCCCCGGAGGCCGCAGGGCACTTCCGACCGTTGATCGAAGGGGGCGGGCAGGAGCGCGGCCGCCGCGGCGGCACGCCCGCGCTCGCCGCCATTGCCGGGTTTGCCGCCGCCGCGCGCGAGGCGGTGGCAATCCCCTCCACGCTCGGTCCTTTGCGCGACGCCGCCGAGCGTGCGGCCCGGGCTGCGGGGGCGATCGTGCTTGGTGCGGACGCGCCGCGATTGGACAACACGACCGCGCTCGCCCTGCCCGGCATCAAGGCCGAGACGCAGGTGATCGCGCTCGATCTCGCGGG
>DASZQO010000047.1:0-2395 GCA_035549615.1 Acetobacteraceae bacterium | reverse complement strand
GAAGACGATGGGCTCAAGCGGGATGCGGAAGCCGAAGCGGCCGCGTCCCGCTTTGCGGTCAGTTTTTCGCGTCGCTTGCCATGGTCATGTGGATGATGTGGTCCGGATCCGTCACCTCGCCATTGGGCCCGGTGCCTTTCTTGATGTCGTCCACATACTGCATTCCCTGCACCACCTGGCCGATGATCGTGTATTTGCCATCGAGGAACGTCGCCGGCGCGAGGCAGATGAAGAACTGGCTGTTCGCGCTGTTCGGATCGCTGGCGCGCGCCATCCCCACTGTGCCGCGCAGGAACTCGGCATTGTCGGTGAATTCCGCCGGCAGGTCGGGCAGGTTGCTGCCGCCGGTTCCGGTGCCGGTCGGATCGCCGCCCTGGGCCATGAACCCGGAGATCACCCGCCAGAACGGCGTGCCATCATAGAAGTGCGCGCGCACCAGCTTCTCGACCTGGGCGACATTCTTCGGCGCGAGATCGGGCCGCAGCGCGATCACCACCCTGCCGTATTTCAGGTCCATGTAAACGGTGTTGGCGAGATCAGACTGCGCCGCAGCGCTCCCGCTGGCGATCATGGGGCCTCCCAGAAGAGTTGCAAGGATCAACGTGCGTCGCTGCATGGTCCTTCGTCCCGTGATGATGGGTGCTTCCGCCGCAGGCGCGCGAGCATGCGCTCGAGCACGAGCGGCGGCACAAAGGAGGAAATATCTCCGCCCAATGCGGCGATTTCGCGGACAAAGCGGGAGGATATGAACTGGTGGCGCTCGCTTGCCATCAGGAACACGGTCTCGATGCCGGGATCGAGCCGGGCATTCATTCCCGCCATCTGGAACTCGTAATCGAAATCGGCAACCACCCGCAGGCCGCGCACGATCACGCCCGCCTGCATCGCGCGCACGAAGGTGACGAGCAGACCATCGAACGGGCACACCTCGATCCGCGCGCCCGTGCGCCGGGCGATCACGTCGGTCTCCGCACGCACGAGCTCAGCCCGTTCCTCCAGCGGAAAGATCGGCGCTTTGCCCACATTGGTCGCCACGCCGACGATGAGCCGGGGCAAGATGCGCGCGGCCCGGCCAATGATGTCGAGATGCCCGTTGGTCACCGGATCGAAGGTGCCGGGATAGACCCCGGCCTTGCCGATCAGGTCCATCTCAGCCCTCTCCGCCCTCGTCAGCGCCGGCCTCAAGCACGGGAAAGACGCTCGTCACCCGCTCTCCGTTTTCAAGACGGAACAACCTCACGCCCATCGCCGCCCTGCCGGTCAGGCGCACCTGGTCTGCCGGCACCCGGATCAGCCGGCCGGCGTCCGTCACCAGCATCACGTGCTCTCCCTCGCCCACCGGGAAACTCGCGGCAACCGCGCGGCCGCTGCGCTCGGAAAGCGTGATATTGACAATCCCCTGCCCGCCCCGCCCGGTGGCGCGGTATTCGTACGCCGAGGTACGCTTGCCGAAACCGCCATCGGTGACGGTGAGCAGGACTTCCTCGGCCGCGGCGAGTTCGGCGAATCGCTCCGGGGAAAGCGCGACTTCAGCCGCCGTATCGTCGTCGCTCTCCTCCCCGGACTCTGCTGCGCCCTCGGTTTCTGCCGGCACCGCCGGCTCCTCCGCGCTGCCATGCCGGCGCGCGGCCGCCAGGCGCAGATAGGCCATCCTCTCGTCATTATCCACGTCGACATGACGAATGACCGAGAGACTGATCACCTCGTCCCCCTCGGCAAGGCGGATGCCGCGCACCCCCGCGCTCTCCCGTCCCGCGAAGACGCGCAGCGTCTCATCGGTGATCGGGAAACGCACGCAGCGGCCAAGCCGGCTCGCCAGCAGCAAATCCTTGCCACCGCTGCAGGTTGCCACCCCGATCAGCCGGTCCCCCGCATCGAGCTTCATCGCGATCAGCCCGGCCGCGCGCACATTGCGGAAATCGGAAAGCCGGTTGCGCCGCACATTTCCGCGCGCCGTTGCGAACACGAGATGAAGACTGTCCCACAGCGCTTCCTCTTGCGGCAGCGGCAGCACCGCGGTCACACCCTCGGCGCCCAGCTCCGGCAGCAGGTTGACGAGCGCCCGTCCCTTCGCCCCCGGCCCCGCTTCCGGCAGGCGCCAGACCTTCTCGCGAAAAACCTTGCCCCCGCTTGAGAAGAACAACACCCACTGATGGGTATGGGCGTTGAAGCTGCGGGTGACGATATCGTCCCCGCGCGTTGCCGCCGCCGAACGCCCGCGCCCGCCACGGTTCTGCGCCCGGAACGTCTCGAGCGGCGTGCGCTTGATGAACCCGTCGCGCGTGATGGTCACCACCATCTGCCCGGGTTCGATCAGGCTTTCATCGTCCGCCTCCGCCTCCGCCTCCACGATCGTGGTGAGACGCGGCACCGCGATCTCGGCGCGCGCGGCGGC
>DASZQO010000046.1:0-13939 GCA_035549615.1 Acetobacteraceae bacterium | reverse complement strand
CGTCATCCCCGCCTTTCCGCTCGTCGTGGTCATCGCCGCCTATTCGAAGACCGGCGGCAACGCCACCATCATCGCGGTTCTGGTGGTGACGGGCTGGGCCTATGGGGCGCGGCAGTTGCGCGCGCAGGTGCTTTCGCTCCGCAACCGGGATTTTCTCGTGGCGGCCAGGCTGCGGGGTGAGCGGACATTCCGCATCATCGTCTCCGAGATTCTTCCGAACATGACATCGCTGCTGGTCGCCAACTTCCTCGGTGCCTCGGTCTATGCAATTCTCACCGCTGCCGGGCTGCAATTCGTCGGCCTCGGCAATGTCAACACCGACAGCTGGGGAACGATGCTGTACTGGGCGCAGAACAATGAGGCGCTCCAGGCCGGCCTGCCGCTCTGGGCGATCGCGCCGGGGCTCGGCATCGCGCTTCTTGGCGGAGCCTTCGCACTTCTGAACTATGCGTTCGATGAAATCTCCAATCCGGCCCTTCGCCCGGCCCGGGGACGCGGTGGCCGATCCGATCCTTGAAGTCCGCGACATCCGGGTTGAATACCCGACGCCGGAGGGGCCGGCGCGGGCGGTCGATCGGGTGAGCTTCGCGATCCATCCGGGTGAGTTCCTCGGAATCGTGGGTGAATCCGGGTGTGGAAAATCGACCCTGCTCTTCGCGATCACCCAGCTGCTCACCCCGCCGGCACGGCTTGCCGGCGGAGCCATCGTCTTCAAGGGCCAGAATCTCGTCCAGCTCGCGGCGGGGGCGCTCCGGACCATTCGCTGGCGCGACTATTCGGTGGTTATGCAGAGCGCCATGAATGCGCTCAATCCGGTGAAGACCGTGGCGGCGCAATATGCGGATGCGATGCGTGCTCATGGCTATGCCGATCGCGCCGCGATCCGCGCGCGCTCGCGGGAAGTGCTTTCGCTGGTCGGGATCGATCCTGTGCATCTCAACAGCTTTCCTCATCAGCTTTCCGGCGGGATGCGGCAGCGTGTGATGATCGCGATGGCTCTGCTGCTTTCACCGGAACTCATCGTCATGGATGAGCCGACCTCTGCTCTCGATGTCGTGGCCCAGCGTTCGCTGATGGTACAGATCAAGGCGCTTCAGAAAAGTCTCGGGTTTGCCGTCATTTTCGTCACGCATGATATGTCTCTTGTCGGCCATTTCTCCGACCGGCTCGCGGTCATGTACGCCGGCGTCATTGTCGAGATCGGGCCAACACGCCGGATCTTCCAATCACCGGGGCATCCTTATACGCAGGGGCTGCTCGAATCATTTCCTTCTGTGTATGGTCCGAAAATTCCTCTCAAAGGCATTCCCGGCTCGCCGCCGAACATGGTGATGCTGCCGACCGGCTGCCGATTTCACCCGCGTTGCGCGAAGGTAATGGGGCGCTGCTCGATCGACCCGCCTGAGCTCTACGAAGCGGAAGACATGGCGGTCCGCTGCTTCCTGCGCGAGGCTGCTCATGTCCGCTGTGCGTGAGGGCGAAAGCGGCGGGAAGACGGACCAGGCGGGGGCGCTGCTCGAAGCGCTCGCGTTGACGCGTCACTTCCGCATCGGCGGATTGTTCGGGCGCACACTGCATGCGGTTGACGATGTCGATCTCACCCTGAGTGCGCGGGAGATCGTGGCGCTCGTGGGGGAGAGCGGGAGCGGCAAAAGCACAATCGCGCGCCTCTTCGCAATGGTGTTCCGGCCAACCTCCGGGGACATCCGGTTTCGCGGCCGTTCACTCCGAGAAATCCGCTCGCACCGCGATATCCTCGCTTATCGCGGCCAGGTGCCGATGGTTTTCCAGGATCCATTCAGTTCGCTCAACCCCGTGCACACGATCGGCTATGCGCTCGAGCGCGGGCTCAAGCTCCATCGCCCGTCGCTCTCGCGCGCCGAGCGCGAGGCGGAGGCGATCCGCGTGCTCGACGCCGTGGGGCTTTCGCCGGGACGGCGCATGCTCGGGCGCTATCCGCATGAGCTGAGCGGCGGCCAGCGCCAGCGAGTTGGCTTTGCCCGGGCGCTCTCCTGTCAGCCGAAGGTGATCCTGGCTGATGAGCCGGTTTCCATGCTTGATGTATCCATCCGCATCGGGCTGCTCAATCTCATGGCACAGCTCTGCGAAAGCGAAGGGCTCTCCTTCCTTTACATCACGCACGATATCGCGAGCGCGCGTTATGTCGCCCATCGCGTGGTGGTGATGTACGCGGGGCAGGTCGTGGAAAGCGGGCCGACCGAGGAGGTGCTGCATCGGCCTGTGCATCCCTATACACGCCTGCTGCTCTCCGCCGTCCCGGATCCTCGGGCCGAGCTCAATGTCGCCGCAACCGATCTAGGCGAGCCGCCGCGCGTCGTGGAGCCGGGAGAGGGCTGCCGGTTTCGGTGGCGCTGCCCGCTCGCGGTGTCCATCTGTGCCGAGGTCACGCCGAAGCTCCGCCCGGCATCGCCCGGCCATGAGGGGGCATGCCACGTGACGGTCGGTCGGGGCGTGTCCGCGCCCTGACCGGACCTTGAGAGATTCGTTACGGGAGACCCAGTCTGCGGCGGCCGTAGCGTGATTGCCCTGCTGCGCTCATCCGGAGGCCGGGATATTCCGGTGGGCGGATCGCGTACCATGGCGGGAGAGGGCCTCTTTCCCCGCATATTCCTATAAAACGGCACGAAATCCGGGAAAACACCACTTTCGGAGATTTTTCGCCGTTCCGATGCACCCGGTGCCGGGTGAGGGATTTGAACCCCCGGCCTTCGGTTTACAAAACCGCTGCACTACCGCTGTGCTAACCCGGCTGAGTACTGACAATAAATCGCTTTTCGGCGATCCTTTCAACTGGGCCGATGTGGCTTCTGGCGGGATGCCTCGATTCCAGCCAGGCGCGATCTGCGCGATTGCCCCATTTCCGAAGCCGGCGATGCTGGAATTGTGGATGGAAGCAGGACACTGGCTCTTTGCTTTTCGTAGCCCGCGCATCCTCTCCGCTTGTCACGAAATGCGACGCGAGCCACTTTTCTCCGCTTTTCCGATCAGACACCGGGTATGGGCTGCGAATGAAAGGAGAAAAGTTTCTTGGTTCTTTCAAGAAAGAAGAACGTCTCTTCCGCGTTTATCGTAAGGGGCGGGACACGGAAAATAGAGGCGCGTGTCCCGATCTGCGACGCCTCCCCATGACCGGAAACCTCCCAGCCGGGACCCAGATGCACCTTTTGACCTATAAGCCGAGCAGCCGCTCCGCGTTTCCGTGTGCCATCTTCTCTCTGTCCGCGGCGCTGACAGGAAGCTGGTCAAGAAAGCTTCTTGCACGGGCCATGGAGGCATAGGGGTAATCGGCCGAGAACATGATCCGCTCGGCACCAACTTCAAGCAGCAGGGTAAGGAAGCTCGGCAGGAAATTGAAGCCGCTGATCGTGTAATGGATATTCTCGCGCAGATAGGTGCTGACCGGCCGCTCGAGCTTCGTCACCGCCTGGGGAATGAGGTCGAGCCTCTCCAGCATGAAGGGAAGGCCCTCGCCAAGATGCCCGATCACGATCTGCAATTGCGGATAACGGTCGAACACACCGCCAAGGACCAGGCGAATCGCATGGACCGCCGTCTCGATATGCCAGCCCCAGCCCGGGCCCGCGAGCATGTCGCTGACCATCGGGGCGAACCCGCCGTAGGAACCCTCGATCACCGGCTTCGGCGGTTGCGTCGGGTGAAGATAAATCGGAACGCCGAGCGCCACGGCACATTCGAGGATGGGCCGGTAGAATGGATCGTCGAGGTACCGTCCCCGATTGTGGCCGTTGATGATGGCTCCCTTGAAGCCATGCCCGCGAACCATCCGTTCCAGTTCTTCGGCGGCTTGTTCGGGGGCCGCAGTGGGCAAAGCGGCAAACCCATGGAAACGCAACGGATTCCGCCTGATCGCCGCGGCGAGGAAATCGTTCGACTCGCGGGCAAGCACCAACGCCTCTGCCGCTCCCAGTTGCTCGGTTCCCGGCGAGGTGAGGGAGAGAACCTGCACATCGATGCGGGCTTCGTCCATCGCCGCGAGCCTCTTTTCGCCAATCTCGCTGAGCTGATCGAAAAGTGCCGCGCCGCGTTCACCCATCAAGAGCACGCGCTCCCTGAGTTCGCGCCCAGGCCCCTCAAGGAATCCCGGGCTTGCAAAATGCTCTTCGAGCGTGACGGTTCGCATCCTAGTCTCCTTGACGGGTGTCATGCCCGGATCGCCGCCGTAAGCGTGCATGGACCCAATCGCGCTTGGCTCTGGAAATATGGACAAGCGTTGCCGGGTTGACCTCGCTGGTCAACCATGCGGTCTCGAATCCGCCCATCTCACGCGGCAACGCCCTGCCAAAACGGCCCCCTACCCCTGTCCGGCTCCAACCGCCCGCTCCATTCCGGGATCAGCCGTGGGGCCGAAAGACGATTTCGTCCTCATCGTGAGGGCTGCGTGGAGAGTCGAGCCTCCGCTCCTGGAGTGCTCCGGCCGAGTCGCGCGTGCCGCTGATGAGCGCGGGGAAGAATCAGCCGGGAGCCAGCCTCATTTTCCCTATCCGCTCTGCTTCGCAGTTCGGCAAGGCGCCCGGCGCGGGGGCGTTCCGGTTCGCGGTTGGACAGAAGCGAGCTTTGTCCTTGACGGCATGTCACGCGTGTGATTATTTTATCGCATATGCAGAAATAATCACCAAGCAAGGAAACGTGCCGCACGATCCGGGAAACCGCTCCGAAGCCGATCACACCGAGCTCGCGACACGGGCCGCCTGGCTGTACTACGAAGCCTCGCTTACCCAGGCGGAGATCAGCGCGCAATTGCGGCTGGCGCCGGCTCGAGTCCAACGGTTGATCGCCCAGGCTACGCGCGATGGGCTGGTGCGGATTCTCATCGAAGGCGAGTTCGGCGGTTGTCTCGCGCTGGAACGGGCGCTGATCGAACGGTTTTCCCTCTCCTATTGCCGCGTCGTTCCCGCTCTTCCCGAGACCAAGCCGACGGGGTCTTCGGCCCCCTCGCGCCTCATCTCCTCCCTTGGGCGCGCGGCAGCAGGATTCCTGCATGAGACGTTCGGCAGATCCGTCCATAAGGTCATCGGTTTTGGGCATGGGCGAACCGTCGCGGCAAGCATTGAGCATCTTCCGCGCTTTCCCCACCCCGGCCTCACGGTTGTCTCGGTCGTCGGCGGATTGGCGCAGCGGATCGATGAGACGCCATTCGACGTCATCCATGCTCTCGCGGAAAAAACAGGCGCGCGCGCGTTTCTCCCACCGGTTCCCTTTTACGCGAACTCCAGAGCGGATCGTGCCGTTCTGATGCGTCAGCGCGGCGTTGCCGAAGCGTTCGAGATCGCCGCACGGGCAACCCTCATCGTGATGGGCATCGGTGAGGTTGCGCCGACGGCGTCGATGTGCCAGACCGGAATGGTACTGGCAGCAGAGCTTAAGCAGGCGCAACGCGACGGCGCTGTCGCTGAGGCCCTGGGTTCGTTCTTCGACGCCGAGGGCCAGCGCATCGAGACCGAATTCCATGACCGCCTCATCGGCATCGGCCCGGACAGTCTCGCCGGTCGCGAGGTTCTCGCGGTTGCCGGTGGTCCTGAGAAAGTCGCGGCCATTCGTGCAATTCTGCGAACCCAACTGGTCAGCGCGCTGATCACCGACGAGCGGACGGCGGCAAATCTGGTGAGCGGCCGGGTGGCGCCGCATCCGCCGACCGCAGATACGCCTGCGCGCGCGGCCAGCCGCAAGGGACGAAAAGGCAAGGCCCCCTCCGGTTCATGATCGGACTCACATCGGGACCCCAGGGCATGATCATGATGAAGACGCGGGGTCCGGCTGAGACATCGTCCCTCTTTCGAGCCCGCGCGGACAGAGCAGAAAGAGAATGAGTGCTGCCGCAGAGAGCGTCATCGGCCTTGATTGCAGCACCACCACGGTCAAGGCGCTCGCCTTCGATCGTGACGGCAACGTCCTCGCCGAGGGGAGGGCGGCCGTTCCGTTCGGTCCGGATGCGGACGGCCGCTTCGAGCAGAACCCCGAGGAATGGTGGCATGCCTGCTGCGGCGCGCTTGCGGAACTTGCAAGCAAGCTGCCTGGCGCGCGAATTGCCGCCATGGCCGTGGCAAATCAGCGCGAGACCATCGCACCACTGGATGCGGCATTCAAGCCTGTCCGCAAGGCAATCCTTTGGCTCGATGGCCGCGCGAGTGGCGATGCCAAGGCCCTGGCGGACCGTCTCGGCTCCGATCATCTCCATCGGATCACGGGCAAGGTTCCGGACCCGAATCCCGCCCTCTACAAGCTCGCCTGGATGCGCCGCGCGGAACCGGATCTCCTCGATGCGAGCAAGTATTTCGCGGAGGTGCACGGCTATCTCGTCTATCGGCTGACTGGTCGTTTCGCCACCAGCACGGCGTGCGCCGATCCTCTCGGCGTGTTCGATCTTGAAGCCAAGGACTATGCGGCGGATCTGCTCAGTGCCGTCGGGCTTTCCCCCGGCCGCTTCGCTCCTGCATTTCCGCCCGGATCGGTTCTCGGGCATCTGACCGACGCGGCCGCGCGTGCAACCGGCCTGCCGCCATCCTTGCCGGTCGTTGCCGGCGCCGGGGATGGCCAGGCAGCCGGTCTCGGCGTCAACCTTATGAAGTCCGGGCGAGCCTATCTCAATCTCGGAACGGCGGTGGTCTCAGGCCTTCGCAGCGAGCGCTATCGCGTCGGCCGGTCGTTCCGCACGATGATCAGTGCCGATGGCGATGCCTATGTTCTCGAAACGTCGCTGCGCTCCGGAACCCTGCTCTGCGATTGGCTGGTGAGCAATGTTTTTGGTGGCTCCCTCTGCACCATCGCGGCGCTAGCGCCGGAGGCCGCTCTCGTCCCGCCGGGGTCTGCGGGTGTCATGCTGCTTCCCTACTTTCTTGGCGTGATGACGCCGCACTGGGACAGCTCCGCGCGGGGCGCCCTGGTCGGCCTTGCCCCGCATCACGGTCGTGCGCATCTGCTCCGCGCCCTCTTCGAGGGGATTGCCATGGAGCAGGCCGAGGTCATGGCGATGATCCGCTCCGAGGCCAATGCCGCTCCGGATGAAATCGTCGCCATCGGCGGCGGCGCCCAGAGCGATCTCTGGTGCAGCATTTTCGCGGATGTCCTGGCGCTCCCTCTGCTGCGTTCGGCAACTCTGGAGGCATCGAGCCTTGGCGCCGCGATGGCCGCCGCCGTGGGCGCGGGCTGGTTCAACAGCTTCACCGAAGCCGCGAGCGCCATGGAAGGTCCGATGGCTGCCCGTTTCGATCCCGATCCGGCCCGCGCCTCCGTCTATGCCCGGCTTCGCCGGCAGTATGCAGAGATCTATGCGCGGCTCAGAGGATTTCCCGCGGCTTCGGGCGATGTGGCAGAGCAGGTGTGCTGCGATTCTTCCTCGTCGCGCGGCGCGCCCGTGTCTGGCGCTCAGCCCTGCTGATCCGAAAAGAAGGACATACGCCGATGAAAGCCCTTTATATCCGCGGCGTGCGGGATATCGCCATCGGCGAGGTGCCGGAGCCGAACACCGCGAACGGCCAGGTGCCCGTCGAAATCCTGGGAGTCGGCGTCTGTGGCAGCGATCTTCACTATTATGTCGAGGGCAGCATCGGCAGCCAGGTCGTGAGCGAGCCTTTCATCCCCGGCCACGAATTTGCCGCTCGTGTCCTCGAGACGCGCAAGGATCTCGGGTTGACAGCGGGCGAGCTCATCGCGGTCGATCCCGCCATCCCCTGCGGCCATTGCGAGTGGTGCCTCCGTGGGGAGATCAATCTCTGCCCCAATACGATCTTTTCGGGTGCCCCGCCGCATCCCGGCGCGATGACCGAGCGTCTGGCCATCGACCCGCGTCAGGTCGTGAAAGTGCCACAGCATTTCACGGTGGAAGAGACGATGATGCTGGAGCCGCTCGGCGTCGCGATTCACGCCGTCGATCTTGCCAAGCTCGGCCTGCTCGAATCCGTCGCCGTCATCGGGTGCGGGCCGATCGGGCTGCTGCTGGTCGCGCTGGCAAGATTCTCCGGCGCGGGCGACGTGTTTGCGATCGATCCGGTCGGATATCGCCGCGAACAGGCCGGGGCGCTCGGGGCAAGCCGCATCGGGGCCGATCGCAGCGAAATCGGTGAATGGACTGGCGGACGCGGCGTCGATCTGGTTCTGGAAGCGACCAATTCGCCGGATGGCTTCCAACACGCCGTGGACGCGGTGCGGATCGGCGGGCGCGTTGTTCTCGTCGGCATCCCCGAGGGCGACAGCTACGTGCTGGCGGCGGCGAACGCGCGGCGGAAAGGCCTTTCCGTCAAGTTCTCGCGGCGCATGGGCCATGTCTATCCCCGCGCCATCGCGTTGGTGAAGAATCGGGCCCTCGATATCTCGGCCATCGTCACCCATCGTTTCGATCTCGCTGAAGGCGCGCGTGCCTTCGAGCTTCAGAGCGCGTGCACGGACGGAGCGCTCAAGAGCCTCATTCTTCCCAATGCCTGATCCTGTGAATATCCGCTTGCGCGCCACGGCCCGGGCGCTCGCCTCTCGCGGGCACCGCCGGGTTCAAGAAAGCGGTTGTTGAGGATGATTAATTCTGGCATAGTTAAAGAAATAATCAATCCTTGCGATAATCCCCATGGGTGGAGGGAACGGTATGCGGAGAGTTCTCAAATATGCCATCGTGGGGGCCGCCATCGGGGCGGTCCTTGGCTTCGGCAGGCATGCGGCGAATGCGGATCCCTGGTCGCTCGCTCAGGCGGCAGCCCCCTACAAGGGCATGACTGTCACGGTCGTCGGTCTCGACCGGCCGAGCTACAAGGCGGCACAGGAGCTGACGCCGGAGTTCGAGCAAGAGACCGGGATTCACGTGAAATGGGTGAACTTCCCCTATGAGGACACCCTGAAGGCTGAGACGCTCAATTTTGTCTCGCACAGCAACCAGTTCGACGCCATCCTGACCGACGTCGTCTGGCCCGTCGATTTCACGAGAGCCAGATGGGTCGTGCCCGTCGATCAATTTCTTTCGGACGTGACGATCGCCGATCCGGCTATCGATCTCAACGACTTTATTCCGGTCTGGCGCCACGCTTTCACCGTCGGCGGCAAGCTCATCGGCCTGCCCTTCGATTCCTATGCCGGGCTGCTCTACTACAACAAGAAGATCCTGAGCGAGCATGGCTTCTCGGGGCCGCCGACGACCTGGCAGCAGTTGCTCACGGATTATGCGCCGAAGCTCTATGATCCGGCCAAGAATCTCTATGGCTATGCTCTGCAGTCGGCCCGTGGGGAAACTCAGACCGCCGACAGCTTCACGCGGTTTCTCTGGCCGTGGGGTGGCCGATATTTTGATGCTGCGGCGAAGAAAATGACGCTCGACTCGCCCCAGGCCATCGCCGGCCTGACGTTTCGCCAGGATCTCGTCAAGTACATGCCGAAGGGAATCATCGCGGACGATCATTCGCAGGTGGTCCAGCTCATGGGCCAGGGGCAGGTCGCCATGATCACCGAATGGTCCGCCTTTTATCCAACGCTCAAGGCGTCGGCGATCGGCGATGATCTCGGGGTCACGGTCGAGCCGACCGGCCCCGATGGCCGCTTCTCCGCCTTCGGTGGCTTCGCTTACATGGTAAGCGCGCAGATTCCCCCCGCCGAACAGAAGGCGACCTGGCTCTTCATCCAGTGGCTCACCTCCAAGGCGATGGCCAAGCCACTGATCGAGAACGGCGCCGTCGTTGCCAGGGTAAGCGCGGACACCGACCCGGCGCTCGATGCCAAGTATCCGTACCTCAAGCCCATGGTCGAAACCTGGGAGAACGGGAGCGTACCCGACTGGCGGCCACAGATTGCCTGTTATCCGTACTTCTCCGAGCTGATCTCCGAGTACGGATCGGATATCGAGACGGGCCAATATCCGGTTGCCAAGGGTGTGCAGATCCTGAATGCCAAGCTTCAGACCTATATGAACTCCAGTGGCTGCTGGAATTCGGTCAATCTTCCCCAGCACTGAACCCTGCGTTCCGGCGCGCGGCGGTGCCTTTGCGGCCCCGTGCGCCGGCCTCTTCAGGGCCCATGGCCACACGTCGCGGCGGACGGACGACGAAACGAAGCCCCTCTCCGCGGTTGCACTGCCATGAAGAGTGAGCGCAAGGAGCCGCTTGGCAAGCGGCTCGAGCCCTGGTTCTTCATCAGCCCCTCGCTTCTGCTTCTCCTCGCGGTCGGGCTCTATCCCACGATCTTCGTTCTCTACTACTCGTTCCAGAACTGGACGATGGGCATGGGGCCGCCCGTCTTCGCGGGCCTCGATAACTATGTCAACGCGCTCACGTCCCCGGAGTTCCTTGGCTCGCTGCAGACGGCCGGACTCTTCCTCCTGATCACGCTTCCGATCGAGCTCGTGCTCGGGATGGCCATTGCGCTTGCGCTCGACCAGACACGAAACCGCGTGCTTCGGAGGCTGGTGCAGGTCCTTCTGGTCGTCCCGATCGCGACGACGCCGAGCGTCGTCGGCATGCTCGTGCAGTTGATGTTCAACACGCAGCTTGGCATCGTGAATTATTTCGGCCGTGGCTTCGGCTTGAGCCAGATCGACTGGCTTGGGAGCGCATCCGCGGCTTTCGGCATGATCAGCGCAACCCAGATCTGGGAGTGGACCCCTTTCGTGGCCCTCGTCCTTTCGGCCAGCCTGGCCACGGTGCCGGGAGAGATCGAGGAGGTGCTGACCCTCGATACCGAGAGCTTCTGGGCCCGCTTCCGCTACATCAAGCTTCCCTATATGCGGCCGGGAATCGTCGCCAGCCTGGTCTTCCAGACGATCTTCACGATCAAGACGTTCGACATGATCTATTCAATCGAGAAGGGGGGTCCGGGAAACGCGACGGAGACGGTTTCGCTGAACATCGAGCGCGTTGCGTTCCGCGGATTCGATGTTGGCCTCGCCTCGGCGGAATCCGTCCTCACCCTTGTCGTGACCATCCTTCTCGCCCAGGCGGTCGTGAGCTTCCTCTATCCGGCGAGGAAGGGGGGCGAAGCATGAGAGAGCGGGTGCTGACGACGCTCCACGGCTTCTTTCTGCTTCTGGTCGCGGTACTCATCCTTTTCCCTTTCTATTGGATGATCGCATCCTCGCTAAAGCCGGAGGCGTTGATCTTCCGCCTGCCTCCGGCATGGCTTTTCCGGCCTGATCTCGCCGGATATGGCAAAGCAGTCACGGAGAACGGCATCGTGCCGGCCCTGGTCAATTCGGTGGTCGTGACCGCCGGGTCCGTGGCACTGGGGCTCATCGTCGGTGCGCCGGCGGCCTACGCATTGGCCCGCTACAATTTCCGGGGGCGCGCGCAGATTCAATTTTGGTACGTAACAAACTGGATGCTGATCCCGGTGGTGGTGCTGCTTCCATTCTATCTCCTGGCAGCCGATATCGGGCTGATCAACAGCCCGCTCGCCCTCATCCTGATCTATCAGACCTTCGTCGTGCCCCTCGTGGTCTGGCTCCTGGTCGATCAGTTTGCCGCGGTGCCGGTCGCGCTTGAGGAAGCGGCCCTGCTCGACGGGCTGAGCCGGTTCCGGGTCTTCACCCGGATCGCCCTGCCGCTGACGCTGCCCGGCATCGCCGTTGCGGCGATCCTCGCCGGCATCTTCGCCTGGAACGATCTTCTCTATGCGTTCATCCTCACTCCCTCGACCGGGGCACGCACGGCGCCCGTGGTGATGATGGGCTTTCTCGGCGGCTACATCATTCCCTGGCAGACGGTCATGTCGTGCGCGGTCATGATCTGCGCCCCGGTTGTGGTCGGTGGCATTGCCATCCACAAGTACATTGCCCGGGGATTGACGCTGGGCGCGGTGAAATAGCGGGCAAGGGAACGACCGTGGCAGAGATCGTCATTGACGGCGTGGCCAAGCACTTCGACTCGGTGGAGGTGTTGAAGCACATCGACATTACGATCGCGGACGGAGAGTTCATGGTCCTGCTCGGCCCGTCGGGCTGCGGCAAGACCACGCTGCTCAGGATGATTGCCGGGCTCGAGACGCCGAGCAGCGGACGAATTCTGATCGGCGGCACGGATGTCACCGCCCTTCCGCCCGCGCGCCGCGGCGTGGGCATGGTTTTTCAGAACTATGCGCTCTATCCGCACATGACGGTTCGGGAAAATATCGCGCTCGGCCTCAAGGTCCGCGGCCTCAGCCGGGCGGAGATCGAGCGCCGGATCGAGTTTGCAGCGAATCTCGTACAGATCAGGGAATATCTCGGGCGCAGACCACGTGCGCTCTCGGGCGGCCAGCGGCAGCGCGTGGCGCTGGCCCGGGTCATCGCCCGCGAGCCGGCGGTCTCTCTCATGGATGAGCCGTTGTCGAATATCGATGCGCAACTGCGCACGATCATGCGTGCCGAGCTGCTGCGGATCCATCGTGCCGTCGGCATGACGACGATCTATGTCACCCACGACCAGGAAGAGGCGATGGGGCTGGGCGATCGGATCACGGTCATGAATTTCGGCCATATCGAGCAGATCGGCACGCCGGACGAGGTTTATGGGCATCCGGCCAATGCTTTCGTGGCCCGGTTCATCGGCTCGCCACGGATGAACCTGGTCCGTGTCGAGCATCATCCCGGAGCGGCGATGGTGGAGACACCCTTCCTGAGAGCGCCGGTGCCCGACGGCGTCGCCGCGTCGCCCAAGGTGCTGATCGGCTTCCGCAGCGAGGACGCACGACCGGGCGCGGCCGGGGAAGGTGAGACGGAGGTGCGCGGCCAGGTGGACGTGGTTGAACATCTCGGGGCGCAAATCGAGCTTCATTTCCGCACCGAGGATGGGCAGGAAGTCGTGGTGCGCCGGCCGCGCGGAGAGAACCAGTGGCGCGAGGGCGAGCGCATCGTGCTCGCCATTCCCCCGAGGGGCGTCCATTTTTTCGATGCCGGGACCGGGGCTGCGCTCACCGTGCCTGTCTCATGAGGCAACGGCGATGACCACCGCCATCGCGCCGAGACTCGTGGGGAAGCGAATCCTTGTGACGGGCGCGGGCAAGGGCATTGGACGGGTCACGGCGGAGATGCTCGTCTCGGAAGGGGCCGAGGTAATTGCCGTGAGCCGCTCAGCCGAGGATCTTGGCAGCCTCGCGGAGCAGACGGGCTGCCGCATCCATATCGTCGATCTTGCCGATGCGGACGCAGCCGCAGCCATGGCCGGGCAGGCTTTGCCGCTGGATGGATTGGTCAACAATGCCGGCGTCGCGGAGCTGGCGCCGTTCCTGCACACAACGGTGGCGCTTTTCGAACGGGTCATGGCCATCAATGTTCGTGCCCCGATGCTCATTTCACAAATCGTGGCGCGCGACTGGATCAGGCGCGCGGCGCGGGGTGCCATCGTAAACGTCTCGTCGATCGCGAGCTTGTGGGGCACGCCCGACCATGCCGCCTACGGCGCTTCGAAAGCGGCTCTCGATTCGCTTACGATGACAATGGCCAATGAGCTTGGACCGTTCGGCATTCGGACCAACAGCGTCAACCCGGTCGTCACGCTGACACCAATGGCGGAGAAGGCCTGGAGCGACCCGGCAAAGGCGGGCGCCATGCTGGCGCGCATTCCGCTGCGGCGCTTCGCCACGCCGAGGGAAGTCGCATCGGTCATCTGCTTCCTCCTCAGCGATGCGGCGAGCATGATCAACGGCGTGATCTTGCCGGTGGATGGAGGATTCCGGGTCGGTTAGAGCAGGATGAGATCGCTCGCACTCCCTCATCCCGCTCTTCGTCTCTATATTGTCGCGCGATTGAGACCTCCGGTTGTTCCCCCTTCGGTCATCACGCTCCGGAGCGAACCGCGCTCCGCTGGAATCGGGGCGTTCCCTTTCCAGTCAGGCGCGCAAATCCGCCCGGCAGAACAGCCCTGGAGCGTGATGACCTTCGGTTGCGCCACCTCCAGTCATCACGCCTGAGCGGTGAATGAGCGACGTTCCGCTGCGATCAGGCCAGGTCGAAGCG
>DASZQO010000045.1:0-12875 GCA_035549615.1 Acetobacteraceae bacterium | reverse complement strand
ATTTTTTCTGTCCGGCCCAGGCGGCGCGGCTGGTCGAGGTGGTGCGCGCGGCGCGCACTGGGCCGGCGGTGCTGGCGAGCGGGCTCGCCCTTGCGCGGCGGACACGGAAGGTGGCCGTCGTGGCCGGCGTTGGCGAAGGGTTCATCGGCAACCGCATCCTGCTGCGCTGGCGCCTGCAATGCGAATATGCACTTGAGGAAGGCGCGCTGCCCGAAGAGGTGGATGCCGCGCACGAAGTGTGGGGTTTTGCCATGGGCCCGTTCGCCGCTGCCGACATGGCCGGGCTCGATACCGGATGGGGCGCGTGGCGGCGCGGCGCGCAGCACCGTATCCGCGAACGCCTGGTGCCGATCACGGACTGGCTCTGTGAGCAGGGGCGTTTCGGGCAGAAGACCGGCGCGGGCTGGTACCTCCATCGTGACGGCAAGCGGCTGCCCGACCCGGTCGTGGCCGCCCTCGTCGCCCGGGCCTCGGCGGCGCGGGGCATTCATCGGCGCAAGGTGCTCGCGGCGACGATCCAGGAGCGCGCGCACGCGGCCATGGTGAACGAGGCGGCGCGCATCCTGGCCGACGGCGTTGCCGCGCGCCCCTCGGATATCGACGTGGTGATGGTGCACGGCTACGGTTACCCAGCCTGGCGCGGCGGGCCGCTCTTCGAGGCGGATACGATCGGGCTCGGCGAGGTGCTGAGGCGGGTTGAGGCGATTGCCGCGCATGACGGCCCGGGTTGGGAGCCGGCGCCGCTCCTGCGCGAGCTCGTCCGTCAGGGAAGGCGTTTTGCCGACTTGGAGACCTGATAGGAGAGTGGAGAGAGGAATAGGATGGGAACCCGGGACGGCGCCGTTGCCCGCGCCCTTTCCTTCTTCGATGCCGGCGGGTTCGCGGAGCGTCTCGCGGCGCTGGTCGCGATTCCGAGCACGTCGCAGGAGGGAGCCCATGCATCGGATCTCGCGCGCTATCTCGAAACCGCCATCCGCCCATGGCTCACGCGGCTCGGTTTCGCTTGCGCGATCCACGCCAATCCGGAGCCGGGCGCCGGCCCGATCCTCACCGCCGAACGGATCGAGGATGCACGTCTGCCGACCGTGCTCACCTATGGCCATGGGGATACGGTGCGCGGGCTCGACGAGCAATGGCGCGCGGGCCTCTCGCCCTGGCGCCTCACGATCGAGGGCGATCGCTGGTACGGCCGCGGCAGCGCCGACAACAAGGGCCAGCACGCGCTCAACCTCGCGGCACTCGAAGCTGTGCTGGCCGAGCGTGGCGGCCGGCTCGGCTGCAATCTCAAGCTGCTGCTGGAGACCGCGGAGGAACGCGGCTCGGTGGGCTTGCGCGCCTTCGTCCGTGAGCATGCGCGGGAGCTTGCCGCGGACGTGCTGATCGGCAGCGACGGGCCGCGCGTGGATCCGGACGTGCCGACGATCGCTTCCGGCACGCGCGGCACATTTCATTTTGATCTTGCAGTAAGATTGCGGCCGGGCGGCGTCCATTCAGGACATTGGGGCGGGCTCATCAAGGATCCCGCGATCGTTCTCGCCCACGCGCTCGGCACGATCGTCGATCGGCAGGGCCGGATCCTGGTGCGCGAATGGCTGCCCGCGGGCGGTGTTCCGGAGAGCGTGGCCAGCGTGCTGGAGAATTGTCCGCTCGGCGGCGGAGCGGACGCGGTGAGGATCGATCCGGCGTGGGGCGAGCCAGGCCTCACGCCGGCGGAGAAGATCTATGGCTGGAACAGCTTCATCGTCCTCGCGATGATCTCCGGCCGGCCCGAGAATCCGGTCAATGCGGTGGCGCCGGATGCGATCGCGCATTGCCAGATCCGCTACACGGTGGATACCGATCCGGAGAGCTTCGCGCCCGCGCTCAGGCGCCATCTCGATCGCGCGGGCTTGCCGGAGGTCGCGATCGAGAAGGCACATGTGCGCATGAAGGCAAGCCGCACCGATCCGGCCGACCCCTGGGTGCGGTTTGCCGCTTCCAGCATGGAAAAAACGCTCGGGCAGGCGGTGCAGGTGATTCCCAATGCCGGCGGCGGACTGCCCGGCGATATCTTTGCCGATCTGCTCGGCCTTTCCCTCGTCTGGGTGCCGCACAGCTATCATGGCTGCGGCCAGCACGGGCCGGATGAGCATCTGCTGGCCGCGCCGGCGCGCCAGGGAATCGCCGCGATGGCCGGTCTTTTCTGGGATCTTGGCGCGGGCGGGACACCGCCCCGCTTTGTCCGGGCAAAGGAAGAGGTACCCGCATGATCTTCCGCCAGCTCTTCGATCAGACCTCCGGGACCTACAGCTATCTGCTCGCGAGCCGGATCGGCGGGGAGGCGCTGATCATCGATCCCGTGCTCGAGAAGGTGGACCGCTATCTCCAGCTCGTGCGCGAGCTTGAGCTCCGGCTCGTCAAGGCGGTCGATACACATCTGCATGCCGATCACATCACCGGGCTCGGCGCGCTGCGCGACCGCACGCATTGCATCACCGTGATGGGCGAGCGCACCAAGGCGGATGTCGTCTCGATCCGGCTTGCAGATGGGGACAAGCTGCGCATTGAGGGGCTTTGCCTCTCGGTGATGTACACCCCCGGCCATACCGACGATTCCTACAGCTTCCTGATGGAAGACCGTGTCTTCACCGGTGATACGCTGCTCATCCGCGGCACCGGACGGACTGATTTTCAGAACGGCGATGCGCGTGCTCAATACGAGTCGATCTTCGGCAGGCTGCTCACTCTTCCCGAAGACACGCTCGTTTTTCCTGCGCACGACTACAAGGGCGACACGGTCAGCACGATCGGCGAGGAGAAGAGATACAATCCGCGGCTTCAGGTGAAGTCGGCCGAGGAATACGTGGCGTTGATGGGCAGCCTCAATCTGCCCAACCCGAAAATGATGGATGTCGCGGTGCCGGCGAACATGCGGGTCGGGTTCGCGCAGGAGGAGCTCGTGCGGCTTGGCTGGTCGGTGACGGCGCGCTCGGCGATGGCGCTGATCGGACGGTCCGACATCGCGCTCGTCGATCTGCGCGAGGCAGAGGAGCGGAAGCGGCACGGCGGCATCGCCGGCGCGCTCTCGGTGCCTTATGGCGAGCTTGCGGACAATATCGGCGCTGGCGGCGTGCTGCACGAACTCGCGCTCGCGACCGGCAAATCCATTCTCTTCTTCTGTGCCTTCGGCGAACGATCGGCGATGGCGGTGCAGGCGGCGCGCGATGCGGGCCTCGGCGCAGTGCGGCATATCCATGGCGGCTTCGATGCCTGGCGCAAGGAAGGCGGGCCGATCGTCCACTGAGCGGGAAAGCCGGTGGACCGGGACCGTCCGCATTCTCAAACAGGCTTTCATCTGGCTGGAGACGGAGACCCCGGCGAAGCGTGGAAGGTGTACGGCCGCGTCCTCGCTCCTCTCAACGGTGGTTTGGTCGTTCCTGGCGATCTGAGAAATGTCCGCGCCTTCCATCAGGCGCCGGCCGCAGCCGATAAGCCGCAGCCGATAGGCCGAACGGCACGAGCTCCCGCGGTCGGACGTCCAACCCGGCCCGGATTTTGAGAATACCTTGCGTACGTGTCATTCACAGACCCCGCAATGGAATCGAGGAAGCGACGATGACCGGCGGAACGACCCGCCGCCGCATCCGCCTGACGGTCGCCGAAGCGCGCGCGCTCGGCGAGGCCGCGATGCGCGGGGCCGGCTATGACAGCGAAGATGCGCGCATTCTGGTGGACCATGTGCTGGACGCGGCCTTGTGTGGCTATGAATATTCCGGCCTTCCGAAACTCCTCAACGTTGTCGATGCCCCGGATTTCCGGCGGCCACGCCGACCCATCACGATACTGCGCGAGACAACGACGACCGCCTTGATCGACGGCGGCAACACTACCGGCATGATCGCCGCCTATCGCGCCGCCGCGGCTTCTATCGAACGGGCCGAGGCGAATGGGCTTGCGATCGTCTGTCTTGCCAACACCTGGATGACCGGGCGCAGCGCTTACTACTGCGAAATGATTGCCCGTGCTGGCATGGTCGTCATCCACACGGTCGCGGTTCCGCCCGCCGTGGCTCCCTTTGGCGGTGCGGAAGCGGCCCTTGGCACGAACCCGATCGCTTTCGGCTTTCCGACCGAGACCGATCCGCTCGTGATCGATATGGGCACATCGGCGATCATGGCCACCGATCTCCAGTTCCGCGAGCGTCTCGGCGTGCCGATCCCAAAGGGCGTTGCGCTCGGGCCGGATGGAAGGCCGACTACGGAGGCGAGCCTGGCACGACGCGGCGCGCTGCTTCCTTTCGGTGGCCCGGAGAGTGGTTACAAGGGGTTTGGCCTTGCCCTGGCCATGGATGCGCTCGGCGCACTGACCGCCGGGATTCGGCCGGCGGACGCACTCAGCGGCTATGTGTTCATCGCCTTCAAGCCGGACCTGTTTCTGCCGCGAGAGGATTACCGGCGCGAAGTCAGCCGGCGGATCGCCATGATAAAGGCCACGCCGCGCCAATCCGGTGTGGCGGAAATCCGCATTCCTGGAGAGCGGAGCTACAGAACACGCGCCCGCCTCGCGCGCGAAGGCATCGAGATCGACCGCAAAATCCACGATGCGCTGCTTCGTCTTTCAGAAGGAAATCTCGATCACGGCGGGTGAGGGCGGAAAGACCTGAGAATCTTGATCGCCGCGGTGGCAGCGCCAAATCCGTTGTCGATATTCACGCTCAAGACACCCGGCGCGCAGCTCGAAAGGGCCGCGTGCAAGGCGAGGGTGCCGCCGGCAGCCACGCCATAGCCGACCGAGGTTGGCAGCGCGATCACCGCAGCGGGAACCAGGCCGGCAACGACGCTGAAGAGCGCGCCTTCCATGCCCGCCGCGACGATGAGCACGCGCGCCTCCCGCAGCCGTTCGAGCTGTTCATTGAGGCGCCAGAGCCCGGCGACACCGACATCCGCGATGAGCGGCGCCGCGTATCCGTGGAAGGCAAGAGTGCGCGCGGCCTCCCGCGCGGGGCCAAGATCCCCTGTGCCGGCGGCGACGATCAACGTGCCCTCGACCGGTGTGCCGGGATGCGGCCCGCCGAGGATCGCGGTGCGGGAGAGCGGGTCGAAATCGAGCTGCTCCCGAAGCGAAGTGGGCAGGGCGGCATGCTGCTCCGAGGCGAGCCGCGTGAGCAGCAGACGGGCACCGTTCGCCGTGGCTTCGCCAAGGATCGTCGCGATCTGCGCCGGTGTCTTCGGCTCACAGAGTACGGCCTCGGCAACGCCGGTGCGCGTCTCGCGCCCCCAGTCGAAGGTGAACTCGCTCAAGCGAAACCGCTCATGGGCTTCTCTGCAGGAACGCGGCGCCGCGGCGATAGGGGCGGAAGCCGAGGAAGAGGCGATGCGCGGTTGCGCAGAGATCGCGCGCGATATGGCGCATCGTCTCGTCCGGCGAAGCGGTCTCGACAACGATGCCGCCATGAGTGACGCGGCAGCGAAGATCCGCCCCCTTTGGTACGTGGGGCCTGAGCGCATGTTCCATTACTGCAACGAACTCCAGGTCCTCGGCGCTGATCGCGATGCCGGTCTCGATGCGGCTGGAGAGGCAGGGCTGGGCCGGCAACGCGGCAATGTCCGTCAGATCAAGCGCCCGCGCGAGGGCGCGCACGGCCTTCTTATCCATGCCGGCCTCGATGAAGGGGTGGCGGACCTGGTGCTCCGAAGCGGCGAGGAGGCCGGGACGGTAATCCCCGAGATCATCCAGATTGGCGCCGGAGGCGATCGGCCCGCCGGTCACCCGGGTGATGCGGGCATAGAGATTGGTCTTGCAGAAATAGCAGCGGTTGACCGGGTTCGCGCGATAGCGCGGGTCCGCGAACTCCCCGGCATCCACCTCCCTCAGGCGCCAGCCGAAACGGGCGGCGTGGTCCCGCACGCGGGCCGTTGCCTCTTCCGGCACGGCGGGGGAGAGCGCATGCACGACCAGGAGCCCCGGCACGCCGGCGCGGTGCGCTTCATGGGCGAGCGTCATGCTGTCCACCCCGCCACTGACCGCGATCGCGAGGCCGGGCAGATCGGCAAGGATGGAAGCGAGCTTCGTCACGTCTCCTCCGCCGCGCGCTTGGCGGCGCGTCGCGCTTCCAGGCCGGCGATCCGGGCAAGATCGTCGCTCTCCACCTTGCGGCTCGGGCCCGAGGGGCGGACCACTGTCTTCACGCGCAGCGGACCGCCATCCGAAAGCTTGCGGGGCAGGACTGCGCGGCGCGCTTCCTGCCAGCGCAGGCCGATGGTGGAGGTTTCGGTGAAGCAGGCCTCGACGACGATGTCCCGCTGCGAAGGCTCGACGAGCAGGCGGAAGCCATGAACCGGCCGGCCCTTCTTGCCGAGGGCCGGGATGAGCGCGAGATCCCTGACGCCTTGGGTTGCGCGCAGCCGCTCCGCCGCGATGCCGATCTCCTCGGCGGTCATGTCGTCGATCTCAAAGCAGAGCACGAGGATGTCTTCCTCGTGCGGGACCTCCGCCGAGCCCGCGAACAGAAGGGCGCGCAGGATGTTGGGCTGGCCGGGAAGCTCGCGCGTGCCGGCGCCGGTGCCGGTGGCTTGAAGGCGGCCTCCCGCCTTGGCCTGTGGCATCGGTACGAGATGGCGGAGGATGGCGGCGCCCGTGGGCGTTACGCGTTCCCCGCCGATACCGTCGTCCCGCCAGACGAAGCCTTCCAGCAGCCGGGCCGTGGCAGGGGTGGGCACGGGGAGCAGGCCGTGGCGGGTGCGCACGAGCCCATCCCCGCGCGGCAGGGCGGAGACGCTCCATCGCGCCCCCGGGAGCGAAGCGGCGATGCTGCCGGCGGCCGTGATGTCCATCAGCGAATCCCAGTCCCCGATCTCGTGGAAATGGACTTCGTCCACGGGCACGCGATGAATCGCAGCCTCGGCCTCCGCCAGGTGGCGCAGGATGGCGGTGGCGTGCGCTCCCGTGCCGGGGCTCAAGGGCGCGGCCTCGATACGCGCCACCATGTCCGGGAAGCGGGCATGGACGTGATCGTGCGGGTGGTGACCACGGTCCTCATTGGGGGCCAGGAGCCGGAACCGCAGACAGTGCACGCCGGCGCTCGTGCCCGGCTCCAAAACCGGCGTGCCGGTATCCGGCGGCAGCACGGCGGCGGCATCCCCCAGCACGCGGCCGCAGAGCTCCGGCAGGGCGTCCAGCATGGCGGAGACGAACATGTCCCCCGCCATGCCGCCCACCGCATCCAGCCGGATGGCGAGGCTCATCCGCGGGCGTAAACCGGCACGACATAGGGGCCCTCGGGGATGAAGGCAACATCGGGATCATTGTGCCGCGCAATCGCCTCGCGCAGCGTGGCGTCGATATTCGTGGTGATGGTAACGCCGGTAATGCGCCGCTCCTCATCGTCAAGCCCGGTCGTGTAGAGATCGATCCGACCGACGCGCATCGCTTTCATCTGCATTTCGGTCTGCCACTCATCGATCTCGGCGAGCGACTTCGCTGTCAGTGTCGCGAGGAAGCGCTCCGGCCCCATCGCGACCAGCCTTGCCTGTGCGTTCCGGAACTCGGGCGAGCCGAAGCCTTCCGAGCAGGAGGAGGCAATGATGAGTGTGCCACCAGGCTCCAGAATGTCGAGCGGCGTCACCATGCCCTTGATCGTCTGGTAGTACGTCTTGTCCAGCGGGTGGCCGGCCGAGGAGGTGACGATCGTCTTGAAGCGGCGATCCATGCCGATCTTGGTCGAGGATGTGACGAAATCGACGGCCCGCATGTGGCTTTCGATGATCTCGCCGAAGGTGATGTAGACCAGGTCCCGGTCCTCGTCGATGACGGTGTTGAGCGCGTAGCATTCGCCGAGACGGCGGATGATCTCGAGCTGTTCCTCATGCAGCGGATTGCCGACGAGGTTGCACTGCACCGCGAGCGGGTCTTCCATGAAGCGGGCGGAGTGGAAGGTACGGATCGTCTCGTGATGCGCCACACCGGGGGCGATCACCTTCCGTCCGCCGGACCAGCCGGCCATGAAATGCGGCTCGACCAGGCCGGTCGCGATTCTAAGCTCCGCCTCGACAAAGCGGCGGTCGATCCGGATCGGCGTGCCACGTGTGACGGTACGCCCGAAATCGACATGCATCGCGTCGTCCCGCGCGAGATGGTTCTCAACGCGCACGGCCGCCATGACCCAGGGGTCGCCCACCAGCTCCGCGAGCTCCGCCCCCTCGTTCGGCCGGTGCAGGCCGGTGGCAACGAGGATCGTGATCGCGTTGAGCGGGATACCTTGCGAAACCATCGTCTCGATCATCGGGCGCAGGAACAGCCGGTTCGGCACCGGACGCGTGATGTCGCAGATGAGGATGCAGGCGCTCTTCCTGCCGCGCGCGAGCTCGGCGAGCGGGGGCGAGCCGATCGGCGCGGCGAGCGAAGCGGCAACAGCGCCTGCTGGGTCCGGCAGTTTTGGCATCGCGCCCTTGCGGATGACCGTCGGGCGGGTGCCTGCCGGCACGGTGACCGGCAGATGCCCCTTGCCGAACAGCAGGTCGATCCGTGATTCCGTCATTCCCTGGCCTCCCCACGCGCCCAGAGCCTTTATGCCGGCAATGCATGAGCTGGACAATTTTGGGCGAGGGGCAGGGCAGGGCCGCCTTGGCGGGGCGCCCCGGGGAGAATCCAGGTCGGACACTCCAGGCCCGCGTGGTGATAGGGAGCTTTCCTTTGCCCAGGTCCCCCCTGCCAGCCGTGACGCTCGCCATCGATGGCGCTTGGAGCATTGATATCATTGAACTTTCGATCGGAAGCGCCAACCGAGGGCGTTCGGCACAGGCGGAAAATCTCGATTTCTTCAGAGATATCCGACCGGCAGACGGCCAGCCTTTCCCTTTGCCGCCCGATTGATAAGCCGGGCCAGAGCAAAATACTTGACCATTTGGTCAAGTGTTTCTATGGCTGGCGCCCATGAATGCGCTCGATCTGACCTTCGGTGCTCTCGCTGACCAAACGCGGCGCGCGATGGTCCAACACCTGCTCTCCGGCGAGATGACGATAAGCGCTCTGGCGGAACCGCACGCGATGACTCTGAGCGGCGCTCTCAAGCACATTCGCGTTCTCAAAAAAGCCGGACTGGTGCGGAGCGAGAAAAGAGGCCGCACTGTCTGGTGTCGCCTTGATCCGGAACCGTTGCGGCAAGTGATGGACTGGGTTTCCCACTATGATGCGTTTTGGAACAGCCAGCTTGATGCCCTTTCCGCTCACCTCATGAATGAATCGGAGGGGCAAAGCTGATGCCCTTGTTGGGGCTGCAGGATTTCGTAACGAAGAACCGCCGCTTTCCGGTTCCACGCGAACAGGTTTTTCGCGCATGGACAACCGAAGACGAACTTGCCGCATGGTGGCGCCCCGGCCGCTATCGCCCGGAGTATGTCCATATCGATCTGCGCGTTGGCGGTGCTTACGAAATCCTTATGGTCGATCCTGAAGGCTCCCGCCAAAAATTGTCTGGGATTTATGTGGAGATTGTCGCGCCCGAGCGTTTGGCAATGACGTGGCGCCTCGAGGGCTCGCCAGCCGATGACGGATACGAGGCTCTGCTCACGCTCGTGTTCCAAGAGGCTCGGGGAGGAACCGTGCTCCGGCTCACCCACGAAAGGCTGCGTCCCGCCGCGCTTAGCGCTTTCGACGCGGGCTGGGAAGGATTGCTGCCGAAACTGGCATCGTATGTCGAAGGGATGAGGCTGCGATGATGGCGTATATCCATCCCGCTTCACCAAATTGCGTGGCTGTGCGCGCTGCCGCCGGCGAACTCGGCATCAAATTGGAGACGGAGATTGTCGATCTGTTCGGCCAAGCCAACCTCGAACCAAGTTTCCTGGCGCTCAACCCCAACGGTTTGGTGCCGGTGCTGGAGGACGAAGGCTTCGTTCTTTGGGAGACGACCGCCATTCTTCAGTATTTGGCGGCGCGGCGTGACCCGACGATTCTGCTTCCGCGGGAGGAGCGCGCACGCGCCGACGTGACACGATGGCAAGTATGGGCCGTCGCTCATTGGCAGCCGGCGCTTCAGACATTCATCTTCGAAAATCTGTTCAAGCGCCTGCGTGGCCTGGGCGGCCCCGACCCTAGAGTCATTGAGGGCGCCCAGCCGCGTCTCGTGAAGTTCGCGGCAATTCTGGAGACGGTCCTCACGAAGCGCGAATGGATCTGCGGAGATCAGCCGACCTTGGCCGATCTTACGGTCGGGGCCTATCTTGTCTATGCGGAGCCGGCGGATATTCCGCTATCTGATTACACGCACCTGTTGAAATGGTGGTCCCGGCTTCGTCGCCGTCCCGCCTGGGTGGCCGCAGAATCCGATATCCCGAGATTTGACGCTTAACTTGCGCAACCGCTTGCCGCGATACCGATCGTCTGGAAGAACAAGCGATGGCGGCCCCTGCACTCCGCCCGCAGCTATCTGAGCCCCCGGGGCAGTTCGAGGAACAACAGGCACGGACCTCGGTCAAGGCCGCCGCCTGAAACCTGTCTGGCCACAGGGGCTCACGCCAATCAACTGGCAATGTCAGCCGGAGAATGACGATCCATGATTTATTACTATTATTGAATCATTTCGCGTGCAGCCTGGGCGTAGTGAGGGTCGGAGACCACTTCCAGCCATTCCACCGCGGCGCCGTCGAGCGCCTCCTGGAGTGCGAGATGGATCATCGCGTTGGCCGGCCCCGCGCCGTGCCAATGCTTCTCTCCGGGCGGGATCCAGACGACATCCCCCGGCCTGATCACCTTCGCCCTCTCACCCCAGCTCTGAATCAGGCCGACGCCGGAGAGCACATGCAGTGTCTGCCCCAGCGGATGCGTGTGCCAGAAAGTCCGGCCACCCGGCGCGAAGGTCACGCGCGCTGCCCTGATTCGCGCCGGAGCCGGAGCCTCGATGATCGTTTCCACCCAGACGGTGCCGGTGAAGTAGTCCGAAGATGCCCGCACACTCGGCATCGCCAGCGCAGACCGCAGTTCCATCACATGTTTCTCCCGCATCGTTGCGCAGCCAATGCTCAGATCACGTCATGGCTGATCGCCATGGTCTCTGGCGGAGTTTTGGAGCAACCCGGCCGGGACCGCGGAGGCCGCGTCTGCCCAAAGGAAATCTCAGCAGGCTGGATGGGCCCGTTTTTTACGACGGTAACACGCTTCCCGACCCCGTGAAATCAATCCGCAACCCGTTCGGTCCCTTTTGCCAAGGAAATAGCGGAAGGAGGCGGCTGCGGTGTCCATATTCATCGGCAGGCAGGCCATCGTAATCGGGGCTGGCATGAGCGGGCTGGGAGCGGCGCGGGCGCTCGCCGATCATTTCGAGCAAGTGACCGTGCTCGAGCGCGACACTTTTCCAGCCGACCCTGTGCCGCGACCCGGTGTGCCGCAATCCTGGCATCTTCATGGCCTGCTCGGCGGCGGCCAGCGCGCTTTCAGTGAGCTGTTCCCGGACTTCGAAACGGATCTCGTTGGAGCGGACGGAGTGCCCGTGCGTGCCGGTCTCGATTTTCTCTTCGAGATTCCGGGTTATGATCCCTTTCCACGGCGCGATCTTGGATGGGTCACCTACGCAATGTCCCGGCCGCTGATCGAACAGGTCGTGCGGCGGCGCGTTGAACGACATGCCAATATCACCTTGCGCCAGGGCTGCCGTGCGCTGGAAATCGCGGCAGGACCGGATGGAGCCTCGGCAAGTGGGATCCGCTATGAGACGAAAGAGGGCAGGCAGGAGACACTCGCGGCCGCCCTCATTGTCGATGCTTCCGCACGTGGTACGCTCACCCTCGCCTTTCTCAAGTCGCTTGGCCGACCGATGCCTGAACAAACCAGAATCGAGGTTAATGAGGGTATTGCCAGCGCCCTCTTCGCCGTGCCGGATAATTTTTCGTCCGATTGGAAGGGCGTTTTCACGATTCCTGCTGCGCGGGAGAGCAGCCGTGGCGGAATCATGGTGCGGGTGGAAGAAAATCGATGGATGGTGACCCTCTTTGGCCGGCATGGCGAGTGGCCGCCGGGAGAGGGGAAAAAGTTCCTCGGTTATGCGCAAAGCCTGCGTACATCGACAATTTACAGCGCGATCAAGGATGCGAAGCCTCTCCGCGACGTCGTGCGCTTCGGTTTTACCGAGAACTTACTGAGACATTTCGGGCGGCTTGATCTCTTCCCGCGCGGTCTGCTTCCGATCGGCGATGCGCTCTGCCGCTTCAATCCCATGTATGGCCAGGGGATGAGCGTGGCTGCCATGGAGGCGGCTCTCCTGCGCAGGATTCTGAGCGCTCTAGCCGCGGAGCAGGATCCGCTGGGGAAGCTGGCGCCGGCCTTTTTCGCGGAAGCCCAGGTTTTGATCGAGACGCCATGGGCGATATCGGCCGTTCCGGACTTCATTTATCCCGAAACCAAAGGAGATCGGCCAGCCGATCTCGAAAGCGCCCTTCGATTTGAGGGCGCGGTGGCCCGTATTGCCGCTCGCGATCCGGCCGTCCATAAGCTGATGGTGGAGGTCCAGCATCTCCTCAAGCCGCGCAGTGTCTATCGCGAGCCCGCATTGGTGGAGAGAGTGAAAGCCGAAATGGCCGAGGCCTGGTGACCCGCCCAAGGAAATCAAAGCTGCAATGACCGGCGTGACGCACCGCATCATCGAGGCGAATGCGATACAAATCCACGTGGCCGAGCAGGGCACGGGCCCGGTCGTGATCCTCTGCCACGGCTTTCCGGAATCCTGGTATTCCTGGCGCCATCAGCTTTCGGTGCTGGCGGAAGCCGGCTTCCATGCCGTGGCGCCCGATATGCGCGGCTATGGCCAAACCAGCCGCCCGGCGGCCATCGACCAATACACGCTCTTGCATATGGCCGGCGACATGGTGGGCCTCCTTGATGCATTGGGCGAGGAAACGGCGGTG
>DASZQO010000044.1:0-5110 GCA_035549615.1 Acetobacteraceae bacterium | reverse complement strand
GCCTCACCTGTTCCTCCTTTCACCACCCAGCCCCGCTTCCGCGTCTGGCACGCCTCCGACCTCCCCAACTGGCACCCATCCGCCTGCTTCGGCTGGCCGCCGGGCGACTTCACGATCCTCACCGTCCTCTCCGGCGCGTTCGCCTTCGACGGCACGGGCGACGATCTGCTCGCGCGCTTCGGCGCGGTGTCGGCCTTCAAGGGCATCCAATACTGGTCGCGCTCCGACGATCGCTGGGAGACCTTCATCACCGACGCCGCGGCGCTCGAGGATGCGAGCCCGCGGGGGCGGCGCGCCGATTTCACGCTGGACGAGCTCAAGGCCGGCGGCGATCTCTATTTCCTGCGCGCCGACGACCGCAGCTCGCGGCCCGTGGTCTATGTCCTGCACGTGGACGAGGCGACGCCCGACCGGATCGTGGTGCGCATCGGCAATGTCAGCCCGGTCATGGCCTTCATCGTCACCGCCTTCGATGCCGGCGCCATCCGCTCCACCTACATCCTCGAGAAGACGGCACCCGGCCGCTGGGGCTATTACGCGATGACCGAGCTCGACGAGGGCCTGATGGTGATCGGCAACTACGAGGAAGACTACCGCACGCGCAACCTCGCCATCTTCCGCCATCTCGCCGGCATCCCGACCGACCAGGCGCCGGCCGTCACGCAATAGGGGAGAGGGCGGTCTCCGGGTGTTGGGTTAGCGCCAGCCGTGCCCCTAGAGCCCGAACTGCCGCTGGATCGCCTCGGCGCATTCCATCGCCGTCATCCGGCTCGTGTCGAGCTCGAGATCGTAGCGCATGTTCCGGTGCACCTGGCCGAACTGCCAGCGCGAGGTGCCGGGGAAGCGGTCGGCGCGCCGGCGCTCGCGTTCCTCCAGCAGCTCGAGCGGCGCGTGGATGCCGACCCTGAGGATCTCGAAGCCCGCGAGTGCCTTCGCGTAGGCATCCTTGGTTTCCTGGTCGATCATTACATCGTCGATGATGAGGTCGTTGCCGGCCGCGGCGAGCGCCACGATCGCGTCGCGCATGCCCTGCATCAGCCGCTCGCCCACGGGGCCGCCGGTGATCCGCACCGAGGGCTTGCCCTCCTCCATGATCGTCTCGTAGGCGAAGGCCTCGGGATGGTCCTGCCAGGCGACGGGCAGCATCTCGAGGAACGTGTCCATCTGCACATGGAGCCAGGGCCCGGCCGCGATCTGCTGCAGCGCCTTGGCGATCGAGCTCTTGCCGGCGCTGCCGACGCCGTTGAGATGGATGATGCGGCCCTTGCGAGTCATGGGTTCCCCTCGCGCCATCCTACGCGACCGGCGTGCCCTGGTGGAACTGGAGGCGCCAGCCTTCGGCCGTCCGGAGCCAGAGCGAGCTGCGGTTGGCGCGCTCGACGGTGTCATGGGCCACCTCGCTCACATAGGTCACGAGCGCGGCGTCGGCACCGATCGGATGCACCGCGAAGCGGGAGAGGGGCAGGGTGGCCCGGATCGTGCCGCCGCTATGGGCCAGGATCTGCGCGCGGTCATACCGCCGGCCCGAGCGGCCGAACTCGAAGAAGCCCGGTGCCAGCACGCGCTCCATATGAGCGCGGTCGAAGCGCGTCTCGGCGCGCCAGAGGGATTCCTCCAGCCGCCGCAGCGTCTCGATATCGTCCGGCGTGAGGGGCATGGCGGGTCGGGCTCCGGCGCGGTCGCGTCCCTCTTTTATCCTCCCCTCGCGCAGGGAGCGGAAGGGGATCGCGGGTCCCGAGATAGCGGCGCGGGCGCCGCCGCCGCCGCGGCTCTTTCGCGGGCACGCCCGCCGCTACGCACCGCCGCATTGACTCCCGCCGGCCCCGGCTGATTTTCTTCCTTGCGGATCAAGGCGCCCGGGCCCATCTCCCGGGACAGGGTTTCGTCGGGGGGAGACATCCGCATGAAGATCATGGTGCCCGTGGACGGCTCGCAGCCTTCGCTGCGCGCGGTCAAGCTCGCGATCGCGATGACGCGGCAGGAGCCGAAGTCCGAGGTGGCGCTGGTCAATGTCCAGAACACCGGCACGCTCGAGTTCGGCGATCTCGGCGCCGCGACGCCGACGCTCCTGGAGCAGGCGGCGGCGGAGGAAGGCACGGCCGCGCTCAAGAAGGCGATCGCGCTCTGCAAGGCCGCCAAGGTCAAGTTCAGCACCGACATCGAGATGGGCCCGATCGCCCAGACCGCGATCCGCATCGGCAAGAAGCGCCGCGTCGATCACATCGTCATGGGCACGCGCGGCCTCGGCGGCGTGCGCGGCCTGCTCCTGGGCTCGGTCACGACCGCGCTCGTGCATCTCGCGACGGTGCCGGTGACGCTGGTGAAGTGAAGATTCGCGCGCTGCCTTCTGTTTTCTTCCCCTCCCCCCTCGAGGGGGAGGGCAGGGAGGGGGAAGACGCGCTCTGCGATCTCGTCGGGATGCGAAAGGGCCGATACCGAGCAGCCCCCTCCCCGACCCTCCCCCAAAAGTTGGGGGCGGGGATTCAGTAGACTGCTCTACTGCCCCTCCGAGAGCTGGTCGATCTGCGCGGCTTTACCGGGGCGGAGCTGGATGCTGTAGGTCGCGTTGCTGCAGGTGAGGATCCAGGCCTTCTGTCCCGGCAGGGAGAGGTCGGGATCGACATGGGCCTCGAGCGGCTTGTCGCAGTGATGGCCCTGGGCGCGCACCTGGTCGGCGAGGATCGAGGCGGCGCCCTGCGAGCCGCTGTCGCCTGAGGCGCTTTGCGCGAGGCCGCGCGTCGGATCGAGCGAGAGAAGAGCCAGCCCCAGGGCGAGCGTGACCGCAGGGCCGATCGCGGCGGGTCTGGTTCGTCCGTTCATGACGTTCCTCCCGGGATGAAACGGTGATCGCGCGGACTCGCCTGTCCGCGTCTTCAGAGATGGGGAAGGGTACTGTCCGATTCCAACTGAATTTCCGGACAGGCCCCGCCCGTATTTCGCATTGCTGGCCAACTATTCAATGACCGCGCCGCCATCGCGGGCGATGCGCCCGGGCCCATGGCGTTCGTGGCTCACCGGCTTGTGTCAATCCGCCCCTTGGTGCGGCGCACCGGCGCCCACATCTCTTTCCCTGGGGGCAAGCGATCCTCCGGACCCGCGTTCCGGAGGCGCCTGACGCAAGGAAGGAGTGCGCGGCCTGTGATGGCGAGCCGCAGACACCGCTATGCCCTGGTCCTGTCGTTGCCGCTGCTGCTGGCGGCCTGCGGCGGCCGCCCGCTGCCGGGCGAACGGTCGCCGCCGCCGAACTGGGTGGCGCTCCCGGGTCTCGTCCAATATGCGCAATACCAGCCGGGCCAGTTCCAGCCGAACCTGAGCACGCCCATCCAGCCCGGCCTCTCGCCCGCGCCCCGGACGCCGCCGGTGGCGCCGGCCCATCCGCCGACTTCGAACACCCAGAATTTCGGCAACTGGCAGCGCGAAGGGAACGGCTACCGCTGGGCGCCGGGCGACCATCCGGCCGCTTCCGGCAGCACGCCCTTCTGGGTCCCCGGCCACTGGACCACGGACAGCAGCGGCGCCCGCGTCTATGCGCCGGGCTATTGGCGGTAGCGGAAGAGCGCTCTCGTCCGCATCGAATCCCCGCACGGAATCCCCTAAATCCCCTCCCCCCCTTGAGGGGGAGGTTAGGGTGGGGGGTGATCGTAGAACGCGCTGTCGCAAGTGCCTTCGATCGAGCAAACGCGAGCCTGCAACGAGTCCGCGGCTACCCCCCACCCCAGCCTCCCCCGCAAGGGGGGAGGTGAAGAAAGCGACGCACCGCGCTTGTTTCCGATGCTCTGACTGAGGCCGCCGTCTCTACCCCGCCACCAGCTTGCGATAGAGATGCCAGGTCGCGTGGCCCAGCACCGGCATCACCACGATGAGGCCGAGGAAGAGCGGGATCGAGCCCAGCACCAATCCGCCCGCGACGACGAGGCCCCAGGCCGCCATCGGGCCCGGATTCATTCTGACCGCACGGATCGAGGTGCGGACCGCCGTGCCGAGCCCGACATCCCGGTCGAGCAGGAGCGGGAAGGAGACCACGCTGATCGACATGGCCAGCAGCGCGAAGAGGAAGCCCACCCCGCAGCCGACGACGATCAGGGTCCAGCCGGGGCCGGTGGTGAAGAGCGCGTCGATGAAGCTGCCCACGGAGGCGGGCGGCGTCGGGCCCAGGGTCAGCGCATAGAGCAGCCAGGCGACCGCGAGCCAGACCAGGAACAGCAGCACGAGGGCGGCGCCCAGGATCAGGATCGAGCCGATGCCGGGCGCCTTGAGCACGGCGAAGGCGTTCGCCCAGCTCGCCTTGTTGCCATGCTCGCGCTCGCGGCTCATCTCGTAGAGGCCCAAGGCGGCGAAGGGGCCGATCAGCGCGAAGCCCGAGGCCAGCGGGAAGAGCAGGGGCAGCAGGTCGCGGCCATAGACCGCGCGCCCGAGCAGCAGGCCCACCACCGGGTAGAACACGCAGAGCGCGATCACGTCGGTGCGGTAGACGCCGTAATCGGCGAAGCCCTTGCGGATCACGTCCTTGAGCTCGCGCGCCTGGATGCGATGGACGACGGGTGCCGGCTGGGCTCGCGCGGGCTGGCTGCGGCCCAGCGCATGGCCGACCTCGCCCAGCGCGTGGCCCATGCCGCGGAGCTGGTCCCAGCTCCATTCGACCGGATTGCGGATGGTCTCAGTCATGGCGTCCTCCCGAACGGTTGATCCGGGGGGTCGCGCGCCGAAGCGGCCTGACGATGGCGGTCGAGCGGTCTTGATGCGGCCGTCGGCGATAAGCCCGCGACCCACCATGGGGGAAGCATAGGCCGATCGGCGGGAGAGGCAAAGCGGGGGAAGCGGGCGCGCGGGTGCGCGACTCTTCGGTTCCCCTCCCCCTACCCCCTTGTATGAGCGAGATGTGAGAGCATGGAGCGTGGTCCGGGCCGGGGTGGCCACCCCGGCCCGGACTGTCGGTTGTCGGATCGACACCCTCGAAGTCTTCTGGACGGCGCGGGAGCGGGATCGCAGCCGACCCTTCATCGGACCCGGATGGTTGCAAGAACACCCTGGTTCGGATCAACGCAAGGTGGGGTCGACGAAGATGAGCAAGTCTATCACGGAAACGGCGGGTATCGACGTGTCGAAGCGC
>DASZQO010000043.1:0-3765 GCA_035549615.1 Acetobacteraceae bacterium | reverse complement strand
ACAACTTGGCCGGACGGCGGGTGCGATTGCTGCTGGCCGGAAGGGTTCGATCCGCTCATCTTGATCTCCGTTTCTGACGGAACTGGACTCCGTGCGTCATGCTTCTGCATCCTGCAATGCGAGATGATGCTTCACATGGACGGGGCGCATCCCGAGATTGCAGAGGAGGCCGATGAAGAGAAGCCCGGCCATGATGTACATGGTCACGGTATAGGCATCCGCCTTGGGCACTCCGTGGCTGATCTGGTACGCCCGGATATAGTTCACCAGCACGGGCCCGAAGATGCCGGCTGCCGACCAGGCCGTGAGGATGCGGCCGTGGATGGCCCCGACATATTGCACCCCGAACACATCCTTGAGGTACGCGGGAATGGTGGAGAAGCCGCCGCCGTACATGCTGAGGATGATGCCGTACGCAAGCACGAATAGAGCGACGCTGCCCGCCCTGGCCGTGCTGGGCACCGCGATATAGAGCACGATTCCCAGCACGAAAAACACAAAATAGGTGTTCTTCCGTCCGATGTAATCGGAGCACGAGGCCCAGAAGAATCGTCCTCCCATGTTGAAGAGGCTGAGCAGGCCGACGAAGCCGGCAGCCGCAACCGGGGTGATACGGCCGTGGAACATCTCCTGGGCCATGACCGAAGCCTGGCCGAGCACGCCGATGCCGGCGGTGACATTCAGGCAGAGAACCCACCAAAGCAGATAGAACTGCGGGGTTTTCAGTGCCTGATCGACATGCACTGTCTCGGTGGTGATCATCCCGCGCGATTCGGCTGGTGGCACGAAGCCGGCAGGCTGCCATCCCTGCATCGGCACCCGGACAATGGCGGAGCCAACCAGCATGAAGACTGCGTAGATCAGACCGAGGGCAACGAAGGTGCCGGCGACGCCGACGCTGTGCGGGCCTGAGAAGGCCCGCATCAGCATGACCGAGAGTGGCGCCGCAATGAACGCGCCGCCACCGAAGCCCATGATGGCCATGCCGGTCGCCATGCCGGGCCGGTCGGGAAACCACATGATCAGGGTCTTGACCGGCGAGATATAGCCGATCCCAAGCCCGCAGCCGCCGAGCACGCCATAGCCGAGATAGATGAGCCAGAGATTGTGGCTTGAGACGCCAATCGCAGAGATGAAGAAGCCGCCGCAGAAGCAGACAGCCGCGGTCACCATCGCTTTGCGCGGCCCAACCCGATCAAGCCAGGTGCCGGTGAATGCGGCGGAAAGGCCGAGGAAGACGATGGCCAGGCTGAAGATCCAGCCGAGCTCGGTAAGTTTCCAGTCACCCGGGGCGGATTTTGTAATGCCAATGACGCGTGTGAGCGGCGCGTTAAACACCGAAAAGGCATAGGCCTCGCCGATACAGAGATGCACGCAAAGCGCGGCCGGCGGTACCAGCCACCGGTTGAAGTTCGGTCCCGCAACGATGTGTTCACGGTCGAGGATCGAGGCCATGGTGCTTCCCCACCAATTCTGTTTGTGCAATGCAAAAGAACGGAGTGCCGCCCCTTGCTTTCTCTATTCATTCAAGATCATGAAGGTCTGGCTTGCGTTTCGTCAAATTGCCTCTGAGCAGGTGCATCAAATCCTATTTTTGGAGACCTCCGGTCGCTCCTGCAGAGAGGCTGCCAAGGATCGGAGCCGAGCCAAGGCGGGGGCTAGCGCCTGTTGGCCGTTGCCGCGTGGCCCCGACGCAGCCCGAGCGGCCAAATCTGGCGCATCCCCCGTTTGCCAACCCCGGCTTATGGGCCAACCGTCAATGGGCCCGCGCGCAGGCAGGGCAAAAACTTGTATTCTCGGGCGTTGAGCCCATAAATTGAAAGCGAAAGGGAGCGCGGAATGCAGCACCGAGTGGGCGAGGAGCCAGGAAGGGGCTCAGAGCGGATAACGGCGCCAGAACGGATAACGGCGATTGTGCGTGAGCATGCGGGCGAGGAGGGCCCGGCTCTGAAGGTGCTGCGGGCGGTTCAGGCGGAATTCGGCTATGTGCCGGGCGAGGCGGTTCCGGTGATTGCCGAGGCGCTCAATATCACCCGCGCAGAGCTGCACGGGGTACTCAGCTTCTACCATGATCTTCGCCGGGAACCGCCTGGCCGGCACGTGCTGAGGCTTTGCCGGGCGGAGGCATGCCAGGCGATGGGGGCGAGCGCGCTCGCCGAGGCGGCACTGCAGCGCCATGGGCTTGCCTGGGGCGGGACCAGCGCCGATGGAGCGCTGACCGTCGAGCCGGTCTACTGCCTCGGGCTCTGCTCCTGCTCGCCAAGCGCGCTCTTCGATGACGAGCCTGTGGGACGGCTTGATGCTGCCGGTTTCGACCGGCTGGTCAGCCGTGCGCGGTCATCGTGACCGCGCGTGTCGTGATGAGGGCGGCGTGACCCGGATCTTCATTCCCGCCGATGCCGGAGCCCGGGCGGTGGGCGCCGATTCGGTGGCGCGCGCGGTGACAGAAGAGGCAAGGCGGCGCGGCATCGCGCTTGAGCTTGTGCGGACGGGCTCACGCGGGCTTTATTGGCTCGAGCCGCTGGTCGAGGTGGAGACACCGGCCGGCCGTGCCGGCTACGGGCCGATCAGGGCGGAGGATATACCGAGCCTTTTCGCGGCCAGCTTCCTCCAAGGCCGGCCGCATTCGAAATTCCTCGGGCTTGTGGAGAAGCTCCCTTTCCTGGCCAGTCAGCGCCGGATCACCTTCGCCCGCTGCGGCGTGACCGATCCGCTCTCCTTTGCCGATTATCGTGCTCATGGCGGGCTTCGCGGGCTCGAGCGGGCACGCTCGCTTGGCCCGGCCGCGACGGTCGAGGAAGTGGCGCGCTCGGGCCTCCGCGGGCGTGGTGGCGCCGGCTTTCCCACCGGGATCAAGTGGCGGACGGCCGCCAGTGCGCCGGGTGAACGAAAATTCATTGTCTGCAATGCCGATGAAGGCGACTCCGGCACCTATTCGGACCGGATGATCATGGAGGGTGATCCCTTCGCCCTGATCGAAGGCATGGCGATCGCCGGCCTCGCCATCGGTGCGCGGCAGGGATTCGTCTATCTCCGTTCCGAATATCCACAGGCGATCGCGACGCTCACGCGGGCAGTGGAGATCGCGCGGTCGGAGGGGCTGCTCGGGGCCACCCAGGGCTTCGATATCGAGGTTCGGGTGGGCGCGGGCGCCTATGTTTGCGGGGAAGAGACCTCGCTGCTCGAAAGCCTGGAGGGCAAGCGCGGCGAGGTGCGGGCCAAGCCGCCCCTGCCGGCGCTCAAGGGGCTTTTCGGCTGTCCGACCGTGATCAACAACCTGATCACGCTCGCGAGTGTCCCGCCCATTCTCGCTGACGGGGCGGCGGAATATGCCGCTCTCGGCTGTGGGCGTTCGCGCGGCACGATCCCGATCCAGCTTGCCGGCAATATCCGCTTCGGTGGGCTCTATGAGGCACCGTTCGGTGTGACGCTCGGGGCCCTCGTCGAGGAGATCGGCGGCGGGACGGCGAGCGGAAGGCCGGTCCGCGCCGTGCAGGTGGGCGGGCCACTCGGAGCCTATTTCCCGCCCGCGCTCTTCGATACGCCGTTCGATTACGAATCCTTTGCCGGGCGCAACGGGCTGATCGGGCATGGCGGGGTCGTCGTCTTCGACGACACGGTGGTTATGGCGCGTCAGGCGCGCTTCGCCATGGAGTTCTGTGCCCACGAATCCTGCGGCAAATGCACCCCCTGCCGTATCGGCTCGCGGCGCGGTATGGAGGTGATCGACCGTATCCTGGCGGGCAGCGAGCCGGCGAAGAATCT
>DASZQO010000042.1:0-13658 GCA_035549615.1 Acetobacteraceae bacterium | reverse complement strand
CCGCGTGGTGCCGGCGCGTGCTCCGGGGGTCTATCAGCTCGTCGTCAAGGAGCCGGTGGGCGTCGCCGCCGCCTTCACGCCATGGAACTTCCCGGTCAACCAGGCGGTGCGAAAGATCTCCGCCGCCATCGCCACCGGCTGCTCGGTGATCCTGAAGGGCCCCGAGGAGACGCCGGCAAGCTGCGCCGCGCTGGTCCAGGCCTATGTCGACGCCGGCCTGCCGGCGGGCGTGCTCAACCTCGTCTTCGGCGTGCCTGGCGATATCTCGGGCTACCTGATCCCGCACCCGGTGGTGCGGAAGATCTCCTTCACCGGCTCGACCGCGGTCGGCAAGCAGCTTGCGGCGCTCGCCGGCGCGCACATGAAACGGGTGACGATGGAGCTCGGCGGACATGCGCCGGCCATCGTTTTTGAGGACGCGGATGTCGAGGCGGCGACGAAGATCCTCTCGGCCAACAAATTCCGCAACGCCGGCCAGGTCTGCATCGCGCCGACGCGCTTCCTGGTGCAGGAGAAGGTGTATGACGATTTTGTCGATCGCTTCGTCGCGGTCGCCAAGGGGCTGAAGGTGGGGGACGGGCTCGATCCCGCGACCCAGATGGGCCCGCTCGCCCATGAGCGTCGGGTGGCGGCGATGGAAGGCTTCATCACCGACGCCGTGCAGAAGGGCGCGGAGCTGGTGACGGGTGGCAAGCGCATCGGCAACAAAGGCTATTTCTTCGAGCCCACGGTGCTGACGAATGTGCCGAAGACGGCGCGGGCGATGAACGAGGAACCCTTCGGCCCGGTGGCCCTGATCGCGCCGTTCCGCGAGTTCGATGAGGTGGTCGCGGAGGCGAACCGGCTGAATTACGGGCTCGCCGCCTATGCCTATACGGGCTCGGCGAAGACCGCGACGGCAATCGCAAACGCGGTGGAGACGGGGATGATCTCGATCAACCACCACGGGCTCGCGCTGCCAGAAGTGCCGTTCGGCGGGGTCAAGGATTCGGGATATGGCTCCGAAGGCGGACTCGAGGCGATTGAGGCCTATCTCGTCACCAAGTTCGTCTCGCAGGCGAGCGCCTAAGGAAAGACCCCGAGGAAAGACCCTGAAGAAAGACTGGGCGGCGGGCGGAACTCTCTCTTCTGCCCGCGTCCTCAGCCTTCCATTTCCAGCCGCGCGTAGCCGCGAACGCGATAGATCAGCGCCGCGGTTGTCCAGCTCAGCACGAAGACTGCGACGATCACATAGCCGATGGTGCCGAAATTGTCGTTCAGCGCATCCATCGCCCGCCAGAAGCTCCCTTGCAGGCCGAACTGATCGCCGATGAGGCCGAGCGCCTCGATCCCGCCGACGATGAGAGCGACGATCACCGAAACGAACGTGATCGTGAGGTTGTAATAGAGCTTGCGCACCGGCTTGACGAAGGCCCAACCATAGGCGCCGAGCATCAGGATGCTGTCGGTCGTGTCGATCAGCGACATCCCCGCGGTGAAAAGTGCAGGGAAGACGAGGATCGACCAGATCGGCATTCCTTTCGCCGCTTCGGCCGCCGAGATGCCGAGCAGCCCGATTTCCGTTGCCGTGTCGAAGCCGAGACCGAAGAGAAAGCCGAGCGGGTACATGTGCCAGCTCTGCCGCACCAGGCGGAACATCGGGCGGAACAGCCGGGCCAGCAGGCCGCGTCCCGCGAGCAGGGCGTTGAAATCCTCCTCCTCATAGCGCCCGCCCTTTGTCACCCGGCGGAAGGTCCGATAGACCCCGGCCAGGATCACCAGATTCATCGCCGCGATCGCGAGCAGAAAGAACGAGGAAACCAGGGTTCCGATGACACCGCCAACCGTCTGGAAGGTGTCGAATTGGCTCTTGAGCGCGAGCGCCGTGGCGGCGATGCCGACCGAGGCAAGCACGACGATGGTCGAATGGCCAAGGGAAAAGAAGAAGCCGACAGCGACCGGCCGCTTGCCCTCCTGCATCAGCTTGCGCGTGACATTGTCGATCGCGGCGATGTGGTCTGCATCCACCGCATGGCGCAACCCGAAGCCATAGGCGAGAAGGGCGGTGCCGAGCAGCAGCGGATAGTGCCGGAACGAGAGGAAAGCCCAGACCCAGGCGGCGAGGTTGGCAGCGATCAGAACGGCATAGAGTCCGGCCACCTTGGCGCGGAGGCCGTCCTTGCGATCGTCGAAGAGATCCCACAGCCTGTTCCGCAACAGACACCTCATCAAGACCACCTGCTTCCGCGCCTGGTTTTCCCGTTGTCATACTATTTTCGTAAAATATCATATTGTCAATCCGCTTGAACCTGCGGTTCCGATGCCCGTACGCTTGATTGGGGGAACGGATTCTCTAAAGTGGAATATGTTTGCCTGCACCCGTGCATCCCGCCTTGGTTTTTTGTTTTCCCGCATGATTCGCGCTTTCGAGGAATTCACCACCGGCGATCACGCTCCAGGACCACCCGGATATGGAACGAGTCACCATCACGATCGACGATGAGCTTTTGCAGATGGTGGACGCGCTGATGCAGCGCCGCGGCTATGCAAGCCGCTCCGAGGCTGTTCGTGATATGATCCGGGCCGCCGCCGCGCGCGAGACCGTCACCCAGGGCAAGACGCTCTGCATGGCCGTGCTTGCCTATATTTTCGACTATGAGACGAGGGGGCTGGCGCAGATTCTGAGCCGTGCGCTGCACGATCATCACGATCTCGTGGTCTCGACAGTGCGGGTGCCGATCGATCACGAAAGCGCGCTGGAGGTCTCGGTTCTCGAAGGCAAGCTGGCCGACGTGCGCGCGCTCGCCGATGCGATCACAGTGGAACGCGGCGTTCGTCATGCCAGCCTGCATGTGGTGCCGGTAAGCGAATCGGGCACGCGACATGATCACGGTCCCGGCACTGCGCCGCATGCTCATATCCGCGCCTGAAACGGCCAAAACGCCGCTCTTTTTTTATGATTTTCCCACGCTCGGCGGCTCCCTCTCGGGACCCGGCCTGAAGATGCCACCTTCCCAGCTTCCGAGCAGCGCGAGAGAGCGATCGAACAGCGCGAGATCGGCGCGCCCGCCCGGCACAAGCGAGCCTGGCGGGTTATCCTCGAGGCCGCGTCTCGTACGGAGGCAGGCCAGTGGTGTTGCGGTGGCCATCCGGAGCGCCTCGGCCGGAGCGAGCCCGAGCAGGCGATGGACATTGCGTACCGCCTCGGCGAGCGAGAGGTGGGCGCCCCCCAGCGTGCCCGCTTCATCGACCAGCCTTCCTTCCTTGAGGCGAATGAGACTTTCGCCGACAAAAAAGGAATCGATCGCTGCGCCCACCGTCGGCATGGCATCGGAGACGAGAAAAAGATGGTCCGTTGCCTTGGCCGCCAGTGCGAGGCGGACGGCTTCCGGATGAACATGCAGCCCGTCGACAATGATCGAGGCGAAACTCTCGCGATCGGTCAGCGCCGCGCCGGCCGGACCTGGCACGCGGCCGGCAATGGGCGGCATGGCGTTGAAGAGATGCGTGAACCCGGCAAGGCCGGCTTTCCGCGCCCGCGCAATCTCCTCGGGTGTCGCCTCGGTATGGCCCGCAAGCAAAACCACACCGGCGGCGGCAAGCCTGCGAAGCGCTGCCTCCGGCACGGTCTCGGGTGCCAATGTGAGCGTGAGGGGGCCGGGAAAAGGAGCCGTGAGAAGATCGAGATCCTCCGCGTTCATCGGGCGGATCGCGCGCGCCGGATGGATGCCGCGGCGACGCGGATTGAAGAACGGGCCTTCGATATGCAGCCCGAGGATGCCAGGGACGCCGCGCGCCAGGGCGGTGCGCACGGCGTCGAGGGCGGTGGCGATCTCCGCCGTGCTCCCGCTCATCAGTGTCGGCTGGATATGGGACGTGCCGAGCGCGCGATGCGCGGCCGCAATGCGCGCAAGCCCCGCTGGCGTGATGTCATCATTGAAGAGAACACCGCCGCCGCCGTTCACCTGCAGATCGATCAGGCCGGGCGAAAGATAGGCTGCGCCAGGAGGGCGAGTGATCGGATACGTTCCAGGAACTTCCGATGGCGGAATGATGGCGGCAATGTGCCCATTCTCGACCAGCACGGCCTGTTCCGGGCGGAGCTTCGCGCCATCGAACAGGAACGGAACGAGGATCGCCTCCTCTCTCATAGCCAGCGTGTCATGCTGACGGATGATCGAGAGAGGCGAGCGCCGCTCGCAGATTTCCGCCCTGCCGCGCGAGCGCGCGGTCCGCTTCCTCGGGCGTGAGACCACGGGCGAGAAGCAGCGCACGCTTGATGTTTCCCTGCGCGCGGGCAAGGAGCGAGGCGGCAACGTCCTCGCCCACGCCGGCCAGGTCGCAAATGGTGCGAATCGCGCGCCGGCCGAGCTTGGCATTGGTGATTTGCAGATCGACCATCCGGCCGCGATAGACATGGCTGAGCAGGATCATCACGACACTTGAGAAGAGATTGAGAACGACTTTCTGCGCCGTGCCGGCTTTGAGCCGCGTCGACCCGGCGATTGCTTCGGCGCCGGTTTCGATCAGCACGGGATATTCGGCCGCTTCGAGCAATGCCGTGCCTGGGCTGTTGGCAATGCCGATCGTGAGCGCGCCGGCACGCCGCGCGGCATTCAGCAGCATCACCGAGTACGGTGTCGTGCCGCTGGCAGCGAGGGCGAGCACGACATCCTGAGCGCCGATCGCATGCTGCGTCACCGTTTTCGCCGCAGATTCGCCATCGTCCTCTGCATTTTCGATGGCCCGAAGCAGGGCCTCGGTCCCACCCGCCGGCAATACCAGCACGCGCTCGGAAGGCCAGCCGAAAGTCGGGCCGAGTTCTGCGCCATCCTGTGCGGCAATTCTCGCCGAAGTGCCTGCACCCGTGTAGACAAGCCGTCCACCGGCGGCGAGGCGGGCTGCTGCGGCGCGGCAGGCGCTGGCCAGCGGGCCGAGAGCGGGCCGCACGGCGGCAACGGCGGCAAGCTGGGATTCCCAGAGGATTTCAAGCACCGTTTCCGGCGGCCAGGCGTCGAGATCGGCGAAGCGTACATCAGCGGATTCAGTAGTTTCATATGTGAGATTCGCAAATGTGGGATTCACGGGCATGATTTTTCTTCAAAAGGTCTGGCCGAATCTTGTCACTTCCTTTAAAAGGCCGTTCCGGCGCTGAATTTGGAGAGGCGCCACTTCTCTTCAACGAAAATGCGGTGACACACGTGCTGAGGCGTGGGTTCCCCAAACAAAGAGGATACAATGTCTAAAGCGTTCATAGCCCAAGTACTCCAAGAATCTGCGGAACTTTCGGGGGTCGCAGCCAATCGTGCCGCCGGCGAACTGATGGGGGCGATCGTTCGGGAGCTCAAGAAAACCGGCAAGTTCAAGCTGCCGAGCTTCGGAACCTTCACGGTGCGCAAGACCAAGGCGCGCAAGGGCCTCAACCCGCGAACCGGTGAGGCCATTCGTGTCAAGGCAGGCAAGACGGTCCGCTTCAAGGCTTCACCCTCGCTCAAGAAAGCGGTCTGATCGCGCCGGGAACGGAGGACGCAGAGCGCCTCCCTCCTCCCCCCGAGTTTCGCGTCAAGAGTGATCCGATCATGTAGAGATATGGTACCACCGATCCTCTCGGTGGGCGATCCCAAGGATCGGATCGCGCGCGGGTGCGCCGCCACACGCGCAGCTCGCCTCGCCCTTCACCATATGTTGATCTAGTCGTTGATCCGGCGATGAGACGCGTGTGGCGCGCCGGGCGGGTAGACGCAACCCTACAGCGTGGTTGACGGGGCGGTCGGCACGACGCTTGGCATGGGTCGCGCGTTGGGCGGCTGGCGCACAACGCCGGAAGGGTGTCGGCGGCGAGAATGGGCCTATGCCCGAGCCGGGCGGCAGCTTATCCCGTTTCGGAAGGGGAGACCCGGCGATTTATGGGCACGATGCGCCTGACCATGGCGCAGGCTTGGATGGATTGTCTCGCCCCCGGCGCACCGGCATCGCGGGCTTGGGAATGCCGCTTTTCGGCGGCAGCGGGGTAATTTTCGGCCACGGAGATGTCGCCAGCCCAGTGGTGCCTTGCGGCGGCCGGCGAGAGCCGGTCCACATTCCGCGGCCATAACGAGCAAGCAATGGCCCATGCCGCCATGGCTTTTTCTGCCAAGGCTTCCGCGCGCAGGCCCCGCCCTCCGGCAGCTCAAGGATTCCGGCAACGGCACAGTCTCGGGCAATGATCGTTTCCACACCGCCTTGCGTTACCTTGCCTCGCGCTATTTTGATCGCATCCTCCGCCCATCGCCCGATCCGGCCAAGGCCCCGCCGGTCATCGCCGGCGCGCGTCTGGCGGACTTCACCATCCCCCCGCATGTCCTTTTTGGGGCCGGACGAAGATGGATCGGCCTCAATGTCCCGCCCTTCAAGGCCGCCGGGCAATTCGGACTTCCGCTCCCCGCCGATGCACGGGGGGCTCGCGGCCCTGAAGGATGCCCTCGGCGATGACCGCGCGCCGCCTTCGCCATGGACGAGCAGCCTAACGCGGCGCGCGCGAGCTGATCGGAGAGAAAGACGATGAGCGAACGGTCCGTCGATGCGCGCGAGGTCGCACTGCTGGATGCCATACGCGCGGCGGGGAGGGAGGTGCTTTCCTACCTCACCGCACCGGCGCGGCTCGAGGTCGGGCGCAAAGGGCCGCAGGATTTCGTCAGCGCCGCAGACAGCGCGGTGGAGCGCCTGCTGAAGGAGCGGCTGCTTGGCGCCTTCCCCACGGATGATTTCCTTGGCGAGGAAACCGCTGGCAAGGGATCAGGCCGCGTTGGCGCACGCCTCTGGGTCGTCGATCCGATTGACGGCACTGCCAATTTCGTTCGTCTCATGCCGCATTTCTGCATTTCGGTTGCCTTTCTCTGCGAAGGCGAGATGACTCTCGGCGCCATTCTCGACCCGGTGCGGGACGAGCTTTACGTCGCCCGGCGCGGCCACGGGGCCACACGCAACGGGGCGTCCATCACCGTTGCGCCGACCCGCGCGATGAATGAGGCGATGGTCGAGATCGGCTGGTCGCCGCGCATCCAAAACGCGCGTTATCTCACCCTGCTCGGAAACGTGCTCGCCGCAGGCCCTTCCGTGCGCCGCGGCGGGTCGGGCGCGCTCGGCCTCGCCTATGTCGCGGATGGCCGATCGGATGCCTATGCCGAGCTTCACATCAATGCCTGGGACTGCCTTGCGGGTCTTCTCCTGGTCCGTGAGGCGGGCGGGCGGATCAGCCCGTTTCTTGCCTCTGGCGGGCTCGCGCTTGGCGGCCCCGTCCTCGCCGCAACGCCCGGAATCGCGGATGCCATGTCTGAGCTGACTGGCATCTCGCTCGAAGAAAGCTGACAGCCTGCGTCATTTTTCGCGCCGCTTGATGACGAGGGGCCCCGGCGCCTGGCAGGTCGGCATGATCTCCATGCGATTGACGTTGAAATGCGGTGGCAGCCCCACCACCCAGGCAACCGCCTCGGCAATATCCTCGGGGGTGAGCGGCGTCGTGCCCTCATAGACGGCGGCCGCGCGTGCGGCGTCGCCGAATCGCACCGCGCTGAACTCCGTGCCGCCGACAAGGCCGGGTTCGAGGTCGGTCACGCGCACATTCGTGCCGACGAGATCGGCGCGCAGATTGAGGCTGAACTGCGTGACGAACGCTTTCGAAGCACCATAGACATGCCCGCCCGGATAAGGGTAGCGCGCGGCAGTGCTGCTGAGATTGACGATATGGCCACGATTGCGCGCCACCATGCCGGGCAGGAAGGCGTGAGTGAGCCGGATGAGGCCGGTGACATTGGTCGCCACCATCTGCTCCCAGTCCGAAAGCTTCGCTTTCTGCGCGGGATCGAGACCGAGCGCGAGGCCGGCATTGTTGACGAGCACATCCACCTCCCGCCAGCCCACCGGCAAGCTGCCGGGCAGCGCGGCGGCTGGGGCCGCATCCCTGACATCGAGAGCGAAGGGAAGAAGGCGCTCGCCAAGCTCTTCCTTGAGCGCGGCAAGCCGCTCGCGCCGCCGCGCCGCCGCGATCACGCGATGCCCGTCGGCGATGAAGCGGCGGGTGATGGCGGCCCCGAAGCCGGCGGAGGCGCCGGAGACGAAGAGTGTGAGAGGCATGAAGGTCCCTTTGCAGCGGGCAATGCGATGATGCCCGTCGATGATGCCCGCGATCGCCCGTGTCCGTCAGCCCCGCGGGGCGAGATCAATCTGGCTTCTGGCGGAGAGACGGTGCGATCCGCCAAAGCCCAAGGGGAAGACATGAAATTGATCGAGAAAGCAAAACGAGAACGGGGAGGGAGGTGCGAACGCATGCCGTTCCAGCGGGTGGGCCTGGTCAGTTCGGCAGGCGGAAATCGACGATCACCGGGCAGTGATCGGATAACCGCTCGCGCCAGATGGGCGCGGTCTCGCGATAGACGAGCACGCGGAAGCTTCCTTTCTCCATCCAGTGCCGCGCTTCGTCGCCGGCCAGGATCTGGTCGATGAAGGTGCTGTAGCGCCCGCCCCAGCACGGATTGCGAACGCCTTCGGTAGCGACGGCGAGCGGCGCCATCTTGTCGAGCCCGGCGAGGAAATCCTCATCCGGACCAAGCACGCGATTGAAATCGCCGATGATCAGGAAGGGCGTGCCGGCGCGGCGGCGCGCCGCGATCCAGCGTTCAAGCACCGGAAGCTGTTCACGCAGAACCCTGCAGGCGGGCCGGTTCTCATCGAGCGGAACCTCCCAGCAGCCGCTCTTCAGATGCACGGCGAGGATGCGCAGATCCGCGCCGCCAAGATGAAGGGTCACGTCCGCGCCGCTTCGCAATTGCTCGGGCGCATCGGGCGGATAGGGATCGAGCGCGGTGAGATCCGGGTTGGCCGTGAAGGCAATGCCGCGGCGGATCGCCAATCCCACCCGCTGCACCACCTTATCGGACGTGAATTGCAGCACATAGCGGTCCGGCGTGAAGACTTCGGCCGCTGCCTCAGGCCCATCCACCTCCTCCATCGCGACCACGTCGGCGTTGAGGATGTCCGCATAGGCGCGCAGCCGCGCGATATCCTCCGGCCGCTTGGGCTTCACTGAGGCGGGCAGGGAAGGATCGCCGGCCGGACGAAGGGTGAACCACTCCATGTTCCAGCTTGCCACCGTGAGCACGGAGCCAAACGCCGGAAGCGGCAGCGACAAGGCAAGCAGCAGGACGAGAGGGCGGATCATCAATGGCTCCTCGATCGACAGGGAATCTAGCGGAAGAAGCAGCGCCAGCCGTTGGAACCCTTCTGAAAATGCCCCTGGATATTGCACAAACTCCGCGATGACGGGGAGCCGAGGGGCAATGGCGGGTCGAAGCAGCATGTCAGAAGGCTTGCCAGGGCCGAACGCGGGACATTCTCCGGCTTCGGATCATGGCGCCCCTTGAGCCCGATGAGGATGGCGGTACCGGACGGCGGAAACCGCCGATCCGTGCGCCTTTGTCACGATGTGTGCGGCGCGATCGGCGAGAGGCGCCGGCTCAACAATGAGCTGCCCGGCCTGGGGACCTCCTTCACGAGCGGGATCGCCTTCACGCTTGCCTGCTTCGTCATGGCGGCCATACCCGGCCCGGTATCGGGTTTTCCAGTTGCCCGCGTCAGGCATCGTCCCTTGGCCAGAAGCGCCCAACCTGTTTCGTGATCAAAATCTTAAAAAGTATCCTTTCTGTCGCCATTTTTCCCGGGGTGAGGAAGGGCATTCTGATTGAGGCGGTCGGCATGTTGCCATGAAGATCGTCACGCCCTATGCTTAATGACGATTGCTTCTTCCCAAGGATAAAAAGAGAACATGGGTGAGGTTTCGCGCCAATACTTGGGTTGTCCGTGCAACTGTAAACGAATGGCGGATCGTGGCCCGCCGCGGGACAACCGGGCAGGCGGTGAGAGGCGATGACCCGCAAGCGAGGAACCCTGCCATCAAGGGGCGTCAACGCGAACGCATTGGGCGGGAAGTTTCGGGGGGCAGGGATCTTTTGCCGGATCGCATCTTGTTCGCGGGGGCAGCGCCAAGAAGAGGCAATCCCATGCTTTCCTTCCTGAAACACATCTTCAATGACGGCACCGCCAATGTCCGCGGCAAGGTCGTCGGTATCTATGCTTTTCTGGCCGCCATGAATATCGGCGCGTGGATCTGGGCTCTCTTTTCGTTCCACGATCAGCCGGCCATGCTCGGCACGGCTCTGCTGGCCTATACGTTCGGGTTCCGCCACGCGGTCGATGCCGACCATATTGCGGCGATCGACAACGTCACCCGCAAGCTGATGCAGGAGAACAAGCGCCCCATCACCGTGGGCTTCTTTTTCTCCATGGGGCATTCCCTCGTGCTGCTGATCGGTGTCGCCGCGATCGCCCTGACGGCGGCGACGCTGGAGAGTCGCTTCAACAATTTCAACGACGATGCCGGCGTCGTCGGGACACTCGTCTCCACGGGCTTTCTGCTTCTCATTGCGATTATGAATCTTTTGATCGCAATCTCCGTCTATCGGACCTTCCGTCATGTCCGGGCCGGCGGTCACTATGTCGATGAGGATTTCGATATGCTGCTCAACAAGCGCGGCGTGGTCGCCCGCTTGTTCCGGCCGATGTTCCGCCTGATTCACAAAAGCTGGCACATGGCGCCCCTTGGCTTCCTGTTCGGATTGGGTTTCGATACCGCAACCGAAGTCACGCTGCTTGGCATCGCGTCAACCGAAGCGGCGCACGGCATGTCGCTATGGCCGATCCTTACCTTCCCGCTGCTGTTCGCAGCCGGCATGTCGTTTGTCGACACGACCGACGGAATCATGATGCTGGGCGCCTATGGCTGGGCTTTCGTCAAGCCGATCCGCAAGCTTTACTATAACCTCACCATCACGCTGGTCTCGGTGGTGGTGGCACTGGTCGTGGGCGGTATCGAGGGCTTGGGCCTCATCGGCGATGAGTTCAACCTCAAAGGCTGGTTCTGGGACCAGATCGGCACGCTGAACGACAATTTCGGCTTCCTGGGCTACGTCATCATCGGCATCTTTGTCTTAAGCTGGCTGGTCTCAGCCATGGTCTATCGCTTGAAACGCTTGGACGCTCTCGAAATCGTCGCCTCCGACAATGGGTCCTAGAAGGTGTAGTGAACCTCCCGCCAAGCTCGCTGCGGTAAACGAAGAAGAGGAATGGTTCTTTCCTGCAAGAAAGAACCAACGAAATTCTCACCTTTCATTCGGAGTCCCCGGCCAGCGCCTAGCCCGGAAAACGGGAAAAAGGCCTTTGGTTTCTCCGAAAAAGGAGCCTCCATCTCTCTGATCCTTTATCGAAGGGCATAACATTTTCCAGAGCGGATCGCGTCTGACTGGCTCGGATCCCCGGTGAACGCGCTTGCCGGAACCCTGGCGCAAAGCGATCCCGATCAGGCGCGGCGGCGTTCGATCTCGACCCCGACCGAGGCTGCATCGGCAAAGACATCGAGCTTTTCGATCCGGACCCGTGCGATAAGCACGCGGCGGTCCGTGAGGCAGGCTTCGGCGATCCGCTCGGCGAGAGTCTCGACGAGGCCAACATGGCCTTCGCTTACGATGCGACGCACGGCTGCCGCGATCGGCTCGTAATCCACCACTCTTGCGAGCCGGTCCTGCCCGACCCGCTCGTGCGAAAGCCGGCGGGCGCCATCATCCTCGACGGCGAGATCGACATTGATCCGCACGCGCTGCGAGGCGCGTTTTTCGGAAGCCGTGACGCCGATCTGCGCCGGGAGCACCATATCGCGGATGAAGACATGGCGGATATCCCGGTTTGCATCGGCGATGCGAGGGGATTCCCAGGGGGGGTCTGAGGGGGTCATTCGTCGATGGGGGCGCCACCTGTCGCCCAGCGCAGATGCTGGCCGCCGTCAAGCGCCAGCATCTGCCCGGTGAAGGAGGGGAGCGCAAGGATCATCAGCACGGCGCGCGCCACTTCCTCCGGGGTGGGGCCGTGTTTCAGGGGCACGGCGGCCATCTGGCGCGCGAACTGCGCCGGTGTCTGGCGCGCGCTTGGCAGAGTGGGGCCGGGGCCGATTCCGGCGACACGGATGCGCGGAGCCAGCGCCAGGGCGAGCGTGCGCGTGAGGGTCCAGAGCCCCATCTTGGAGACGGTGTAGGAGACGAAATGAGGGGTGAGCGCCCAGACGCGCTCATCGAGCAGATTGACCACCACCCCCTCGGCGGCGGCCGGCAGGGCGCGGGCGAAATGCTGCGTCAGCACGAAGGGTGCACGCAGATTGGGTTCGAGATGCCGGTCCCAGGAGGTGCGTGTCGCATCGTCCCATTCGTCACGCTCGAAGGTGCTCGCATTGTTGATGAGAAGACCAATCGGCCCGAGCGAAGAGGCGGCGGGATAGAGCGCCTGGACCTCCTCCTCGCGCGCGAGATCGGCCGTCACCACGCGGGCCTGCCTGCCGAGTGCGCCGATCTCGCCTGCCAGGGCCTCGGCCTCGGCTCGCCCGGTGTGGGCATGGATCGCGATATCGAAGCCGGCCGCAGCCAGCGCGAGTGTGATCGCCCGGCCGACACGGCGCGCTCCGCCGGTGACCAGGGCTGTGCGGGGCAGCCGCTCGGAGATGGGCAGCTCCATGCGGATCGGGGACCGCGCCGGCTCAGGGGCCGCGGCGGACGCGCCGGGAGCGCTGTCCCGGCGTTTGGCCGTGCCCGGATCGCTGGCCGCGGCGCGGTTCGGCGCCACCACCGCCGGGCCCGAAGGGACGTGGCGGGCCGCGGCGGGGCCGCTCGGCTGCGGGCGCGGCGGGCAGACCGAGATCCTGCGCTTCGAGCCTGCGGATTTCGTCACGCAGCCGCGCCGCCTCCTCGAATTCGAGATCGGCCGCCGCCTGACGCATCCGCGCTTCGAGATCACTGATGATCGCGCGAAGATCCTTGCCGATGAGCGCATCCGCCGCGGCCGCGATTTCCGGTGTCACGGTGACGTAATCCTGCTCGAAGACGCTTTCGAGCGCCTTGCCGATGCCCTTCTTCACCGATTGCGGGGTGATATGGTGCGCCTCGTTCCACGCCGCCTGCTTGGCCCGGCGGCGTTCCGTCTCGGCGACGGCGCGCGCGATGCTGTCGGTGTGATGATCCGCATAGAGGATGACCCGCCCATCGATATTGCGCGCGGCCCGTCCGATCGTCTGGATCAGGCTCGTGGTTGAGCGGAGAAAACCCTCCTTATCGGCATCGAGGATCGCGACCAGCGCGCATTCCGGTATATCGAGCCCTTCGCGCAGGAGATTGATCCCCACCAGCACGTCGAAGACGCCGAGGCGGAGGTCGCGGATGATCTCGACGCGCTCGAGCGTATCGATATCGGAATGGAGATAGCGGACACGAACGCCATTCTCGTTGAGATACTCGGTAAGCTCCTCCGCCATCCGCTTGGTGAGCGTCGTCACCAGCACACGGGTGCCGGCCAGGGCGGAGGCGCGGCACTCGGCAAGCAGATCATCCACCTGGCGTTCCACCGGGCGGATCTCCACCACCGGGTCGATCAGCCCCGTCGGGCGGATCACCTGCTCGGCGAAGACACCGCCGGTCCGGCCGAGTTCCCAGGGGCCGGGGGTCGCGGAGACGAACAGGCTCTGCGGACGGAAACGGTCCCACTCCTCGAATTGAAGCGGCCGGTTATCGACGCAGGAGGGCAGGCGGAAGCCGAATTCGGCGAGGACG
>DASZQO010000041.1:0-36059 GCA_035549615.1 Acetobacteraceae bacterium | reverse complement strand
AAACCTCAAGAAGACTCACGGCCGGGTCTTGCGCGGATCGAATGCGTCGCGCACCGCCTCGCCCACGAAGATCAGAAGCGCCAGCGTCCCGCCGAGCACGATGAAGGCCGTGATGCCGAGCCAGGGCGCCTGAAGATTGTTCTTCGCTTCCGTCACCAGCTCACCGAGGGAAGGTGAGCCCGGCGGCAGGCCGAAGCCAAGGAAATCGAGGCTGGCAAGCACCGTCACCGAGCCCGAGAGGATGAAGGGAAGAAAGGTCAGCACCGCGACCATCGCGTTCGGCAGCACGTGACGCCACATCACCACCAGGTCGGAAACACCAAGCGCGCGCGCAGCACGCACATATTCGAGATTGCGGCCGCGCAGGAACTCCGCCCGCACCAGGCCGGTGAGCGTCATCCAGCTGAAGAGGAGAAGGAAGACGAGCAGCACCCAGAAGGAAGGGGTGATGATGCTGGAAAGAATGATAAGCAGGAAGAGCTGCGGCATGCCCGACCAGATCTCGATCCCGCGCTGCCCGAGAAGATCGGTGAGGCCGCCATAGAATCCCTGCAGCGCCCCCGCGGCGATGCCGACGATGGAGGAGAGAATGGTGAGCGTGAACCCGAACAGAACCGAAATGCGGAACCCATAGATCACGCGGGAGAGCACATCCCGCGCTTGATCATCGGTGCCGAGCCAGTTCTGCCAGGTGGGTGGGCTCGGCGCCGGCGAGGGCAGGTTATTCACGATGGTGTCGTAGTGATACGGAATGAGCGGCCAGAGCATCCAGCCATGCGCGTGGATCGCCGCCACAACCGCGGGATCGGTGTAGTCGGTCTCCGTCGGCAGAAAGTCGGAGCCGAAATCGGTCCCGGGATAATTGGCCAGCACGGGGAAATACCACCGCCCGCGATACTCCATGATCAGGGGCCGGTCATTGGCGACGAACTCGGCGAAAAGCGAGACGACGAAGAGAACGAGAAAGATCCAAAGACAGACAACACCGCGCCGGTTGGCGCGGAAGGCGGCAATCCGCCTCCGGGTGAGCGGCGAAAGCCTCACCGCCGCACCTCGAAATCAATCCTCGGATCGACCAAGGTATAGAAAAAGTCGCCAATGATCTGCAGCACCAGCCCGACCAGCGTATAGATATAGAGCGTGCCGAACATCACCGGATAATCGCGCTGCACGGCAGCCTCGAAGCCGAGCAGCCCGAGGCCGTTGAGCGAGAAGATGATCTCGATCAGCAGCGCGCTCGTGAAAAGAATGCCAACGAAGGCCTGGGGAAAGCCCGCCACCACCAGCAGCATGGCATTGCGGAAGACATGTCCGTAGAGCACGCGGCGCTCGGAGGCTCCCTTGGCCCGCGCCGTCACCACATACTGCTTGCCGATCTCCTCGAGGAAGCAGTTCTTGCTCAGCATGGTGAGGCTCGCAAACCCGCCGAGCGTCATCGCCACGACCGGCAGCACCATGTGCCAGAGATAATCGGCTACGCGCGCGGGCCAGGCAAGCTGCGACCAGTCCGCGCTGACAAGGCCGCGCAGCGGAAACCACTGCACGAACGAGCCGCCGGCAAAGAGAACGATCAGAAGAATGGCAAGCAGGAATCCCGGCACCGCGTAGCCAAGCAGCACCGCCGTCGTGCTCACGACATCGAACCGGCTGCCGTCCCGCACCGCCTTGCCGATGCCGAGTGGAATGGACACCAGATAAATGAGCAGCGTCGACCATAGGCCGAGCGAGATCGAGACCGGCATCCGGTCGAGCACCAGCTTCAGCACCGGCTGATCGAGGAAGAAACTGCGGCCGAGATGAAAGGTCGCATAATTGCGCAGCATGTCGATGAAACGCGTCAATGGCGGCTTGTCGAAGCCGAACATCTTGCGAATCTGCGCGATCAGATGCGGATCAAGCCCCTGCTGGCCACGATAAAGGCCCGGCCCCGCCGCTTCCGGCGCCCCCTGCCCCGTTACCCCGGACAACAGAGCCGCCTGCCCCTTGAAGCGGGCAATCATCTCCTCGACCGGCCCGCCCGGCGCCAGCTGCACCACAAAGAAATTGATGGCAATGATCCCGAACAAGGTCGGAATCACCAGCAAAATCCGCCTGAGCAGATAAGCCGCCATCACACGCCTCCGATGCCGCTCATGCTGCTAGGCCGGAAGGAAGGCAAGGGGCACGGCCCCCTGCCGGCGTCAGATGGATGGGGTCCAGGGTGCCTGGCGCTGGCGGGGGTCCGGGGGGCAAAGCCCTCTGGCCTTCTCCGGCATGGCAATATCGGCGCCATTCCGTCTAAAGGCCGGCGCGGCGGGCTTTATCGGTGGCCTCGGCGAGTTTTTCGTCGATCCACCATGCGTCGAAGACATAGCCGGAGCGGACGGGCTGCGTCGGGAAGCCGAAGCGGTTCCAGTAGGCGAGGTTGAAGTAGTCCGAGTGCCATTGGGGCACGACGTACCAGCCCCAGAGCAGCACGCGGTCGAGAGCGTGGGCGGCGGCGAGGAGCGTGTTTCTATCCTCTGCATCGATCAGCTTCTCCACCAGGGCATCGACAACCGGGGAGCAGACGCCCATCAGGTTCCCGCTGCCAGGTGTATGCGCGGCGGCGCAGGTCCAGAAATTGCGCTGCTCGTTGCCTGGAAGATCGGATTCCGGGAAAACCGCGATCGTCATGTCGAAATCAAAATTGTTCATCCTCTGCTGGTACTGGGCCGGATCGATGACCCGCACCGAAGCGGTGATGCCGAGCCGTTTGAGCCAGGCGGCGTAGGGAAGCGAGATGCGTTCGAAGGTCGGGTCGGGAAGCAGGATCTCGAAGTTGAACGGCATGCCCGCCTGATTCACCAGCCGTCCACCGGCAACATGCCAACCCGCCTGCTCCAGCATGTGAAAGGCGGCGACGAGCTGTTTTTCGTTGTTTCCCGAACCGTTGGTGACCGGCAGCGTGAAAGGCTCGGTGAAGACTTCGGCGGGGAGATCCTTGCGATACGGCGCAAGCAGCGCGAGCTCAGCACCTTGCGGGAGCCCGGAGCAGGCGAGGTCGCTGTTGGAGAAGTAGCTCAGCGAGCGCGCATAGAGGCCATAGAAGAGATTTTTGTTTTCCCATTCGAAATCGAACGCCCAGGCCATCGCCTGGCGCACGCGGCGATCGGCAAAGAGGGCGCGGCGCGTGTTCATGGCGAAGCCCTGCATGCCGGTGGGCAGGTGGTAGCGAACGCGCCGCAATGTGACGAGACCGCGCTTGACCGCCGGAAAATCATAGCCGGTGGCCCAGTTCTTCGAGACATTCTCATTGCGGAAATCGATGCTGCCGGCCTTGAAGGCCTGGAAGGCAACCGTGTCGTCCTGGAAATATTCCATCTGGATGGTACCGAAATTGTAAAGCCCGCGCGCCGTCGGCAGGTTGGCGGCCCAGTAATTTTCGTCCCGCCGATAGGTGACCGAGCGGTTGAAGGCGAAGGCGGCGATACGGTACGGCCCGGAGCCGAGAGGTGGCTCGGAGAGGGGCGCGGAAAAATCCCGATGGGCGAAGAAGCGGGCGGGCAGGACCGGAAGCTCGCCGAGGATCAGCGGCAATTCCCGGCTTTTGGTGGAGCGGAGATGAAAGCGTACGACGCGGGATGAGAGCGCGGTGACCGAGTCCACCGCCGAATAATAGGCGCGATAGAAGGGCTGGCCGTTATTGACCAGCGCATTGAAGGTGAAGACCACATCGGCCGCGGTCACATCCGTTCCGTCATGGAAATGGGCGGCCGGATTGAGGGTGAAGGTGATGCTCGCGTGGTCCGGGCTGATTTCCACGCTTTGGGCGAGATGCCCATAGGCGGCCCCCGATTCGTCGGCCGAGGCGACGAGCAGCGTGTCCCAGAGCCGGGAGAGGCCCTCGGCCGGGGTGCCGCGGATGATGTAGGGGTTGAAGCTGTCGAAGCTCCCCAGCGCGAAGAGCGTAACGGTGCCGCCCTTCGGCGCGTCCGGGTTCACATAGGGGAAGGCGGTGAAGTTCGGCGGCAGCGCCGGCGGGCCGAGGAGCGAGATCGCATCATTGCGTGCAGGCGCGCCCGCCTTCCCCACACTCGCCGCCCCCGCACTCGCGGTCCCCACGCTCGCCGTCTGGGCGCGCGCGGCGGCCAGGCTGCCGGCGAGACTCCAGGGAACGCCGAGAAGGAGCGAGCGACGCCGCATGATAGCCTCCGTTGCTGGATCGCGTCCGGCGCATATGGGGCGCCGGGATGGCCGGCTGCGATTCCTGAACGCGGTTTAGCGCGTGAGCAAGGTCAGCGCGGGCCCGAGCAGCGCCGGATCGCCAACCGCCAGCACCTCTCCCGTGGCACCGGGGGCAAGCGTCCTTCCCTGCCAGTCGGTCAGACGCCCGCCCGCCCCTTCGACGATCGGGACGAGGGCCGCCCAATCCCAGAGCTTGAGCGAGGCCTCGGCAATCACGTCGATCTGGCCGAGCGCCAGCAGGCCGTAAGAGTAGCAGTCTCCGCCCCAGGTGATGCGCCGGCAGGCCGATTGCAGGCGGGAGAAGCGCACCGCCTCTTCCGTGCCGAACATCTCGGGCAGCGTGCAGGAAAGCTCGGCCGCACCAAGGCTGGCGCAGGGCCGGCAGCCGGCGCGGCCGCCGAACGGGCCGGAAAAGCGGGTCCTCTCGCCGGCAAGCCCGATCCAGCGTTCGCCGGTGACAGGCTGGTCGATCAGGCCGAAGACCGGGCGGCCGGCATCGAGCAGCGCGATCAGCGTGCCGAACAGCGGGCGGCCGGTGATGAAAGCGCGCGTGCCGTCGATCGGGTCGAGCACCCAGCAGAAACGCGCGTCCGGCCGCTCATGGCCGAACTCCTCCCCGAGCAGGCCATGATCGGGGAAACGTTCCGCGAGCACGGCGCGCATGGCCTTCTCGGCCGCGCGGTCGGCCAGGGTCACGGGGCTCTGGTCTGCCTTCTGCTCGACCGCGAGGGGCGCGCGGAAATAGGGCCGGATGACCGCGGCGGCCGCCGCAGCGGCGGCCTCGCCGGCCGCCACCAGGGAATCGGCGGAAAGAAAGCTCAAGAGGAGGGAATTATGGCTTCGCCGGCGCGGCGGCGGAATTGGCGTTGGCAGGCGCCGGCCCGGCCGGCTTGCCAGCGGATGGCGCCGGGGACGCGGCAGGCTTGGAAGGTGCCGCTGCCGGCAGTGGCACGAGATGCTGAGAGAGCGTGCGGAGGAAGGCGATCACATCCGCGCGCGTTTGGGTCTGCGGGATCCCGGCGAAGGTCATCAGCGTGCCGGGCGCGACCGCCTGCGGGTTGAACAGCCAGAGATTGAGGTTGTGGTAGGTCCAGACCCCGCCCAGGCTCTTGAGCGCGGAGGAATAGTTGAATCCGGGAACCGAGGCGCGGGGACGGCCGACCACGCCATAGAGATCGGGGCCGATCTTGGTGCCGGCGCCAGGCGTATAATTGTGGCAGGCCGCGCAGACCTCCTCGACGAATTCCTGCCCCTTCTTCACGTCGGCGGTGCGGAGAAGCGGCGCAATCGCCGGCACCGGCGCGGGCTTGGCGGCGGCCGGCTGGTTCGCCTGCTCGGCCTGCAACGCGATCTGGAGGACCGGCTTGGAAAGCTCGGTCGGGCTCACCACCGCCTCCGCGATGAAGCCGGCGAGCATGAAGGCGATGCCGGCCACCAGCACGGCGGCGATGATCTTGTTGACCTCCAGGCTGTCCATGCGATGCTTCCCGTCCGATCGTGTCGCGCGCCGAATGGGAAGAGCCGCCGGGCGACATTGCGCCTCGGCCCATCTCCCCCCTAAGCTGCGGCGCAGCTTAGGGAAACCGCCGGCCTGCTTCAACCCGCGCTCTGCCAGGGTCGAACGCGCCCCCGGCGGATGCTCTTCCGATGATGGCAGGATGACCCGCTCGATCGCCTTCCAGGGACGCCCCGGCGCCTATTCCGACCTCGCCTGCCGGACTGCCGCTCCGGGGCTGCGCACGATTCCGTGTGAGGGCTTCGAAGATGTGATCGAGATGGTGCGCGAGGGGCGTGCCGATCTCGCCATGCTGCCCTGTGAGAACAGCCTCGCCGGCCGGGTGCCGGATATCCACCACCTCTTGCCGGAGAGCGGGCTCTACGTGATCGGCGAGCATTTCCAGAGGGTGGAGCACTGCCTGCTCGCGCCGAAGGGGACGCGGCTCTCCGATGTCCGCCGCGTGCATTCGCATGCGGTGGCGCTCGGCCAGGTGCGAAGGCTGCTCCGCGAGCTGCATCTTGAGCCGGTGGTCGAGGCCGATACCGCGGGCTCGGCGGCGCTGGTCGCGGAATGGAACCGGCGCGAGGATGCGGCGATCGCCTCTTCGCTCGCCGCCGAGATCTACGGCCTCGAAATCCTGCGCCGCAATGTTGAGGATGCCGCGCACAACACCACCCGTTTCTATGTGATGGCCGCGCGCCCGCAAACGCCGCCGCCGGATACGGAGGGGGTGATGACGACCTTCGTCTTCCGGGTCAGAAATGTTCCGGCCGCGCTCTACAAGGCGCTCGGCGGCTTCGCCACCAACGGCGTGAACATGACCAGGCTCGAAAGCTACATGCTGAACGGGCAGTTCGCGGCCACCCAGTTCCTCTGCGATGTCGAAGGCCATCCGGAGCAGCCGGCATTGCGCAACGCGCTCGAGGAGCTTTCGTTCTTCTCGCGTGAGGTGCGCGTGCTTGGCGTCTACCCGACCGCGCCGGCCCGCAGAGGCGCGGCGGGGGAATAGGCTTCTCCCTCACGGATTCGCGGGCTGCACCGGCTCAACCCCGCCAGGCACCGCGAGACCCTTGTCCTGCAGGCAGCGCAGCGTCGCCTGGCGCAGCAGGTACTGGAGCTGGCCCCGCGAGCCCAGATTGGCGCTGGAGCTCTGCATCATCTGGACCCTGAGCGCGCGCACCTGCGGATCGTCATAGGCCTGGCGGCGGCAGACCGCCTGGGGCGAATCGTCGCTCGGCGCACAGGCGGCAGGCAGCAGAACCGCCAGCAGCGCAAGGACTCGAAGCTTCATTCCGCATTCCTCAAGCTGACCGGTCCATCCGGCCCTGCCCGAACGTGAGCAAGGGAGCGTGACGACCGGAAGGCGGGATCACCGTAGGTCTGTATCACGCGGGAAAACAAATGGCGGCAGCGGGGCGAGAAAGAGATACACGGCGCGACCGGCGCGCCGGTGCCCGCGGATCGGCAGAGCCATGAGTTCTTTTGACTTCCGGGCCCATTTCCCCCTTCCCTGCCCGGGCGGCAAAGGACGAGGGGACAGGATGGCGGGAGACTCGCCGTTGGTCACTGACATGGCGGTGGCAGCCGGGCGCATGGCCATGCACGGCGCGCACGAGACCATCCTGCTCGCTGGCGGACTCGTCATTTTGAGCATCCTGGCGGCGATCGCCTCGCGCCGCATCGGCGCGCCGATGCTGCTGGCCTTCCTCGCCCTCGGCATGCTGGCCGGCGAGGATGGCCCGCTCGGCATCGCTTTCAGCGATTACACCACCTCCTATCTGATCGGCAGCGTCGCGCTCGCGGTGATCCTCTTCGAAGGCGGCCTCAAGACGCCGGTCTCGATGCTGCGGGAAGCCTTCTGGCCCTCGCTCGTGCTGGCCACGCTCGGTGTCGCCGTCACCGCCGCGATTGTCGGGGCGGTCGTCGCCCTGCTCGACGGCCTGCCGCTCGTGCCTTCCCTTCTCGCCGGCGCCGTGGTTGCGCCGACAGACGCGGCAGCGGTCGCGGTCCTGCTTCGCTCTCAGGAAACGCTGATCCCGAAGCGGCTGAGCGCGCTGCTCGAAGTGGAGTCCGGCCTCAATGATCCGATGTCGGTCTTCCTGACCTTCCTTCTCATCCACCTCATCGTCGCGCCGGGCACGCTCGGCGCGTTCGGCGCGGTGGCCCTTTTCCTCGAAGCGATGCTCGGCGGCGCTCTGCTCGGGCTCGCCGGCGGCTGGCTGATCGGCCGCGCGATGCGCCTTCTCCCGCTCGAGCCTGCGCTCGCAACCGTGTTTCTTCTCGGCGCGGCGCTCGGGCTGTTCGGCCTTGCCCAGCTCGTCGGGGCGAGCGGCTTTCTGTCCGTCTATATGGCTGGAATTCTCACCCGCGCCCTCGCCAGCCCGGCCGGCTCGGATGACATCGCGCCGTTTTTCGAAAGCATGGCCTGGCTCTCCCAGGTCGTCCTTTTCCTGATGCTCGGCCTCCTGGCCACGCCGCATCTTCTGCCTTCCTACATTCCGGGCGCGATCGGCGGGGCCGCGGCGCTCATCTTCCTCGCCCGCCCGGTGGCGGTCTTCGCAACCCTCCTGCCGTTCCGGTTTTCCTGGCGCGAGGCCGCCTTCAGCTCATGGGTGGGCCTGCGCGGCGCGGTGCCCATCTATCTCAGCATCATCCCGGCTCTCGGCGACCCCGAGCGGGGCGGCAACCTCTTCGCCAGCATCTTCATCGTCGTCATTCTCTCGCTCGTGGTGCAGGGCTGGACCGTCGGTCTCTCCGCCCGCCTGCTCGGCTTCTCCGGCCGGCGCGAAGAGGCCGGCTCGCGCGTCTGAAACGGTTGGGTTAGAAGCCCTCGCCGTGACCGTCCGCACCCGCTTCGCCCCGAGCCCGACCGGCATGCTGCATATCGGCAGCGCCCGCACGGCCCTCTTCAACCTTCTCTTCAGCCGCCATCACGGCGGCACCTATCTGCTCCGGATCGAGGATACCGACCGGGCCCGCAACACCGAAGCCGCCATCCGCGCCATTCTCGACGGGCTCGAATGGCTCGACCTCATGCCGGACGAGCCTCCGCTTTTCCAATCCACGCGGCAGGCCCGCCATGCCGAGGTGGCCCGCGCGCTGCTCGCCGCCGGCCGCGCCTATCTCTGCTTCTGCACACCCGAGGAGCTCGCCGCGATGCGCGAGAAGGCGCTCGCCGAAGGCCGGCCGCCCCGCTACGACGGGCGCTGGCGCGAGCGTGACCCGGCGGAAGCGCCGCCCGGCATCCGGCCCGCGATCCGCCTCAAGGCCCCGCGCGAAGGGGAGACGATCGTCGAGGATCTCGTTCAGGGCCCGGTGCGCGTTGCCAATGCCGAGCTCGACGACATGATCATCCTGCGCGGGGACGGCACCCCCACCTACCAGCATGCGGTCGTGGTGGACGATCACGACATGGGCATCACCCATGTCATCCGCGGCGACGATCACCTCACCAATGCCTTCCGCCAGATGCAGATCTATCAGGCGATGGGATGGACGCCGCCGCGCTTCGCGCATATTCCGCTGATCCACGGCCCGGACGGCGCGAAGCTCTCCAAGCGGCACGGCGCACAGAGCGTGGTCGAGTTCCGCGAGCAGGGCTTTCTTCCCGAAGCGCTCTGCAATTATCTGCTGCGGCTCGGCTGGGGCCATGGCGATGCCGAGGTGCTGTCGCGGGATGAAGCGATCCGGCTCTTCGATCTCGACGGTGTGGGCCGCGCTCCGAGCCGGATGGATTACGCGAAGCTCACCCATCTCAATGCCGTCTGGATCCGCCAGGCGGATGACGGGCGACTGGTCGCGGAGGTGACGGAGCGGCTCGCCCATGAGGGTCCACTTGCGCCGGAGACCCAGGCACGCATCCGGCTGTTGATGCCAGCGCTCAAGGAGCGGGCACGGACACTGAACGACCTCGCAGCCTCGGCCGCCTTCCTCGTGCGCCCGCCGCCGCGGCCGCTGGAGGCGAAGGCGGCGGCGCTGCTCACGCCGCCGGCCCGAAGGATGCTGGAAGAGCTCGCAACCGTGCTGGCGAAAACGGAATTCACGCCCGCTTCCCTGGATGCGGCCTTGCGGGATTTCGCTGCCTCGCGCGGAGAAAAACTGGGCAGCGTGGCGCAGCCGCTGCGCGTCGCTCTCACCGGCGCAACCTCGAGCCCGCCGATCGATGCGGTGCTCGTGGCACTCGGACAGGAAGAAGTGATCGCGCGCATTCGCATGATTCTCTGAAGGCTCGGTTTTCTGCGCGACACCCTGTGCTAAACTTCGCGCCGCCAACCTCCTCAGGAGAGAGCGTCATGCGTCCAGCCAAAGCCTGGTCTTTCCTTCTTGCCCTGGCATTGTTCGGGTGGATCACCTCGGCCACGATCGCGCATGCGGCGGCGGTTTCCTTCACCGTGCCGCTGACCGGCGCGGCACAGGTGCCGCCGGTCAGCACCTCGGCGACGGGCACAGCCAACCTCACCTATGATCCAGCGACACGCGTGCTGACCTGGACAGTCACTTTCAGCGGCTTGTCGAGCCCGGCAACAATGGCGCATTTCCACGGCCCCGCGCCGGCCGGCAAGAATGCGGGCGTGCAGATCTGGATCAGCAAGAGAGGCGCTGCGCCCACCAGCCCGATGACCGGCAGCGCCACGCTGACAGAGGCTCAGGCAACCATGCTCACGGACGGCGATCTCTATATCAACGTCCATTCCCAGGATCATCCTGCCGGCGAGATTCGCGGCCAGGTGATCCTGCCGAAGTCGTAATCCGCCCGCGGACTCTCCGGAGCGGGATGGGATCGCTTACGTTGCCCCATCCCGCTCCTGGTCTTTATTTTCCCGCGTGATTGAGACCTCCGTCGTTCCCGCCTCCGGCCATCACGCTCTTGCTTTGTTTTCTCGGTCCATTTCACGGCTTTGGCGGATCGCCGCCGATCCGCCAGACGCCATACTGAGCGAACTCCAGGAACTCAGGCGAGGCTCGCTTCCGCAGCTTCCGTGAGCGGAACCGGCAGGTATTTCTCATAGCCTTTCGGCACCACCTGCCAGACATGCCGGAGCGTGCGGTCCCAGTCATGCAGAAGCATCGCCGCATAGCGGCTCGATGTCTCGGCGACATGGCGGGCAACGAGATCACGGAGCGTCTTTTCCCAATGCGCTGACGCGATGCGCTGCCAGTTGATCGAGTCGGGATTGGCCACGCGCGCAAACCGCTCGGCCGGATCATAAACGAAGGCCATGCCGCCGGTGAAGCCGGCACCGAAATTCTCGCCCACGCGCCCGAGCACGACCACGATGCCGCCGGTCATATATTCGCAGCCATTCGATCCGCATCCCTCGACGACGGCTTCCGCCCCCGAATTGCGCACCGCGAAGCGCTCCCCGGCCTCGCCGGCCGCGAAGAGAGAGCCCGAAGTCGCGCCATAGAGCACGGTGTTGCCGATGATCGTGTTCTCATGGCTCAGCAGGTTCGAGGAAGGCGCCGGCCGGACGACGATGGTGGCTCCGGAGAGACCCTTGCCCACATAATCATTCGCATCTCCGAAAAGCTCGAGCTTGAGGCCGCACACGGCGAAAGCGCCGAGGGACTGGCCGGCCGAGCCGCGCAGCCGCACGGTCACATGGCCCGGTTCGAGCCCCGCCATACCGAACCGCCGCACGATCTTCGAGGAGAACTTGGTCCCGATCGCGCGGTGCGTGTTGCGGATCGTGTATTGGAGCTGCATCTTCTCGCCGCGCTCGAAGAAGGAAGCGGCGTCGGTGATCATCTGGGCGTCCAAGGTCTCCGGCACCTCGTTCCGCCCCTCGCGCGAGCAGAAGCGCGTATAGGGCCCGGGATCCGCCTGCACGAGCAGCGGATTGAGGTCGAGATCATCGAGCAGGTCGGAGCCGCGGCTCACCTGATGAAGAAGATCGGTCCGGCCGATCACGTCCTCGAGCCGCCGGAACCCGAGCGAGGCCAGAATGCCGCGCACATCCTCGGCGATGAAGGAGAAGAGATTGATCACCTTCTCCGGCGTGCCCTCGAACTTCGCGCGAAGCTGCGGGTCCTGCGTGCAGACCCCGACGGGGCAGGTGTTCGAATGGCACTGGCGCACCATGATGCAGCCCATCGCGACCAAGGAGGCCGTGCCGATCCCGAACTCCTCGGCGCCGAGCATGGCGGCGATGACGACATCCCGCCCTGTCTTGATGCCGCCATCGGTGCGCAGCTTCACGCGATGGCGCAGCCGGTTGAGCATCAGCACCTGATGCGTCTCGGACAGTCCCATTTCCCACGGCAGGCCGGCGTATTTGATGCTGCTCTGCGGGCTCGCGCCGGTGCCGCCCGAATGGCCCGAGATCAGGATCGCATCCGCCTTCGCCTTGGCGACACCGGCGGCAATGGTGCCGATGCCGCTGCGGGCGACGAGCTTCACGCAGACCGTGGCATCCGGATTGATCTGCTTGAGATCATAGATGAGCTGGGCGAGATCCTCGATCGAGTAGATATCGTGATGCGGCGGCGGGCTGATCAGCATCACCCCGGGCGTCGAATGGCGAAGCCGCGCGATCATCTCGCTCACCTTGAAGCCCGGCAATTGTCCGCCCTCGCCGGGCTTCGCGCCCTGCGCGATCGTGATCTCGATCTCGCGGCACTTGTTGAGGTCCTCGGCGGTCACGCCGACGCGGCCGGAGGCGATCTGCTTGATCGCGGAGCAGGCATTGTCGCCATTCTCACGCGGCCGATAGCGCGCAGGATCCTCGCCGCCCTCGCCGGAATCTGAGCGCGCCCCGATCCGGTTCATGGCGATCGAAAGCGTCTCATGCGCCTCGGGTGAGAGCGCGCCGAGCGAGATGCCCGGGGCTACGAGCCGCTTGCGGATCTCGGTGACACTCTCGACCTCGTCCACTGGAATGGGCGAGCAGCCATCGGTGCGGAAATCGAGCAGATCACGCAGCGCGATCGGCGGCAGCTTGCGCACGCCTTCGGCATAGCGGCGATAGATGCTGTAGCTGTCGGTGCCGACCGCCGTCTGCAATGTATGGATCAGCCCGGCCTCGAAGCCGTGCGCCTCGCCGCGGCGGCGCATCTTGTAGATGCCGCCGACCGGCAGGGTGATGATGCCGGGCGCCCAGGCCGTCTCGTGCAGCTCGAGAATCTTGCGGGCGATGCCTGAAAGCCCGATGCCGGAGATCCGCGAAGGCATGCCCGGAAAAAATTCCGCGACGAGCGCGCGGGAAAGGCCGATCGCCTCGAAATTATAGCCGCCGCGATAGGAGGAAAGAACGCCGATCCCCATCTTGGACATGATCTTCAAAAGACCCTTGTCCACCGCCTTCTTGTAGCGCTGCACGGCCGCCTTGAGGGAAAGCTCGCCGAAGAGGCCGCGGCGCTGGCGGTCGGCGATCGAGGCTTCTGCCAGATAGGCATTGACGGTGGTCGCGCCGACCCCGATCAGCACGGCGAAATAATGCACATCCACGCACTCGGCCGCGCGCACATTGAGGCTCGTGAAGGTGCGGAGCGACTGGCGCACCAGATGGGTGTGCACGCCGGCGGTGGCGAGGATCATCGGAATCGGCGCGCGATCCGGCCCCTGCGCCTCATCGGAAAGAATGACATGCGTGCAGCCAGCGCGCACGCCCTCCTCGGCTTCGCGGCGGATGCGCTCGAGGGCTGCGCGCAGGCCCGCCTCTCCCTCCGCGGCGGGGAAGGTGCAGTCTATATCGCAGGCAGAACGTCCCATATATTCGCGCATCGCCAGGAACTCGGCAGACGAAAGCACCGGGCTTTCAAGCTGCAGCAGGTCGCACTGGCTCGCATCCTCATCGAGCACGTTGCCAAGATTGCCGAGCCGCGTGCGCAGCGTCATCACCCGCGTCTCGCGCAGGGAATCGATCGGCGGATTGGTGACCTGGCTGAAGGTCTGGCGGAAATAATGGTGCAGGCCGCGATAATGCTCGGAGAGCACGGCAATCGGCGTATCGTCGCCCATGCTCCCGACCGGTTCGTTTCCCTCCTCCACCATCGGATGGAGGATCATCTCGAGCTCCTCGAGGGTGAGCCCGACGCCGAGCTGCCGACGGCGCAGCATTTCGCCCTCGTACATCACCGGCTCGGACGCATCGGTCTTCACGATATGATCGATCACGCCGATACGCTGGGACCATTCGCTGAAGGGATGGCGGCTGGCGAGCAGCTTGCGGATCTCGGCATCGCTGTAGAAGCGCGGCTGATCAAGATCGACACCGATCGTCTCGCCCGGGCCGACGCGGCCCTTGGCCAGGACCGCCGCTTCGTCGAGCTTCACCATCCCCGTTTCGGAGCCGACGATGAGAAGCGAATCATTGGTGATGGTATAGCGCAGGGGGCGCAGCCCGTTGCGGTCGAGCCCGGCGATCACCCAGCGCCCGTCCGTCGCCGCGATCGCCGCCGGTCCGTCCCACGGCTCCATCACCGCGTTGCAGTAGAGGAAGAAATCCCGTTCCGCCTGGGACATCGGGCCATCGGCCGCAAAAGCGGGCGGAATCATCAAGGCTTTCGCCATCGGCGCGTCGCGCCCGGCGCGCACCAGGAGCTCGAAGACATTGTCGAGCACGGCGGTGTCCGAGCCGCCGGCCTGCACCACCGGCTTGATATCCTCCATGAAGGGATCGAGCGCGGCGCCGGCAAGCCGTGTCTCGTGGCTCTGCATCCAGTTGCTGTTGCCGGAAAGCGTGTTGATCTCGCCGTTATGGGCGAGCACGCGGAACGGCTGGGCAAGCCGCCAGGTGGGGAAGGTGTTGGTCGAATAGCGCTGATGGAAGATCGCGAATCGCGAGACGAAGCGCGGATCGAGAAGATCGGGATAGAATTCCGAAAGATGCTCGGCGAGGAACATCCCCTTGTAGATGATCGAGCGGCAGGAGAGAGAGCAGAAATAAAGCTCCGGAATCTGCGCCGCGATCGCCGCCTTCTCGATCCGCCGGCGGATGACGTAGAGATCCCGCTCGAAGGTCGCCTCGTCGGTCCCGAGCGCGTTCCAGATGATGATCTGCTCGATCTCGGGGCGCGTCGCGTTCGCCTTCTCGCCGATGCAGGAAACGTCGATCGGCACCTGGCGCCAGCCATGAATCGCATAGCCAAAATGGAGAATCTCGGTCTCGACGATCTGCCGGCAGCGCTCCTGCGCGGAAAGATCGGTCTTGGGCAGGAAGACCTGCCCGACCGCGATCGGGCCGGGGCGAAGCTCGGTGCCGCCGCGCTCGACCACCTCGGCAAAGAAATCCTGCGGAATCTCGACATGAATGCCGGCGCCATCGCCCGTCTTGCCGTCGGCATCGACGGCGCCGCGATGCCACACCGCCTTGAGCGCGTCGATCGCGGCGGCAACCACCTTGCGCCGCGGCTTGCCGTCGAGCGCGGCAATGAACCCGACTCCGCAGGAATCATGTTCCTGCGCCGGCGCATAGGTCGCGGAGAGCCGGGCGCTGTTCGCCGCCCAGGCGGCAAGGAAATCGGCTGCTTTCTCCATGTCTTTCACTCCGCAGCGGCCGCGATCCCCGCGGTCTCCTGCTCGAGATAGGCGTGAATGCCCGCGGCGGCGTCGCGCCCGTCGCGGATCGCCCAGACGACGAGGCTCGCGCCCCGCACGATGTCCCCGGCGGCGAAGACACCGGGAAGATGGGTCATGAAGCTCCGGTGATGGATCTTGAGCGTCCCCCAGCGCGTGACCGCGAGATCCAGGGTGACGAACCGCAGCGGCAGATCCTCAGGATCGAAGCCGAGCGCCTTAATGACGAGATCGGCTTCGAGGAGGAACGAAGGCGCGTCCGCCGGCTCGACCGACTGGCGGCCGGAGGCATCGGGCAGGCCGAGGCGCATGCGCGCGGCATGGACGGTCTGCACGGATGGGGCGCCCGAGAATCCCTTGGGCGCGCTCAGCCAGAGGAACTCCACCCCTTCTTCTTCCGCGTTCTTCACCTCCCGCATGGAGCCCGGCATGTTGGCCCGGTCGCGCCGATAGAGACACTTTACCGATCGGGCCCCCTGCCTCACTGCTGTCCGGACGCAATCCATCGCCGTATCGCCGCCGCCCACGACCACGACGCGCTTGTTCTCGGCGTTCAGAAGGCCGCTATCGAAATCCGGCACCGCATCGCCAAGTCCGTTGCGGTTGGAGGCGATCAGGTAGTCGAGCGCAGGAACGATGCCGGGCAATGTCGCCCCCGGCGCGGTGAGATCGCGTGCCTGATAGACGCCCGTGGCAATGAGCACGGCGGCGTGGCGGCGGCGCAGCTCATCGAAGGGGAGATCCCGGCCGATCTCGCAATTGAGATGAAACCGCACGCCCTGCTCGATAAGCTGCTCGGCGCGGCGGAAAACAATCCCCTTTTCAAGCTTGAAGCTGGGGATGCCATAGATGAGAAGCCCGCCGATCCGGTCATGGCGGTCATAGACATCGACCGCATAGCCAAGCGCCCGCAGCTCTTCCGCGGCGGCGAGGCCGGCCGGGCCGGCGCCGATGATGCCGATCGACAGCCCGCGCTCACGCGCCGGGCGGCGGATGCGAACCCAGCCCTGCGCGAAGGCGGTGTCGGTCAGGAAACGCTCGACCGCGCCGATGGTGACCGCCTCATAACCCTTCTCGATCACGCAATTGCCTTCGCAGAGCCGGTCCTGCGGGCAGATGCGGCCGCAAATCTCGGGAAAATTGTTGGTCGCGGCGGAAATCTCGTACGCTTCCTCGAGGCGGCCCTCGGCGGTGAGCTTGAGCCAGTCCGGAATGTCATTGCCGAGCGGACAATGGACCGCACAGAAGGGCACGCCGCACTGGCTGCAGCGGCTGGCCTGGCGGGCGGCCTCCTGCGCGGCGAAGCTGCGATAGATCTCGGCGAAATCGGCGCGGCGCTCGGCGACGGCGCGCTTCTCGGGCTGCGCCTGGGGCAGGCGGACGAATTGCAGCATTCGCTCAGCCATCGCGTCTCCTCCACAGGGCTGCGTCCCAGCCCGCCGCTACCGGGAGAGTAATGGAGCCTTTCTGAGGATGCGAGGCCGAATTGGGCCGACATGGCAGCTATGCTGTCTCATAAACAATGGGAATTGCGGCGCAGGCAAGGCATCTGGGCAACTCCGAAACAAAAAAGATCCGATTCGGTCCTATTCTCCGCGCGCATGCCGGCGAATGGTCCCGACTGCGGGGCCGTCCTCCGGAGGGGCGCGGTGCTCAGGGTCGCGACGCCGCCAGGCAGGCCGCGGATGCGCGGGGTGGCGCCGGGCGCTGCCGCGGGTTATTTGAGCGCGGCTCCGGTGGTCTTGACCCCGTCGGTGCCGGCCCGTTTTCCAGGCCTCGCAACGTCCCGCCGGCGAGCATCCTGCGCTGTCGGGAGCCGAATGATCCCCCGCCTGCCATTGAGGAGAACCAGTATGTCCCTCCGAATCAATTCCGAAGCCCCGAATTTCACGGCTCAAACCACCGAGGGAACGATCGATTTTCATCAATGGATAGGCGACAGCTGGGCGATCCTCTTTTCCCACCCCAAGGATTTCACGCCGGTCTGTACGACCGAACTCGGCTACATGGCTGGCCTCAAACCCGAGTTCGACAAGCGCAACACCAAGATCATCGGCCTCAGTGTCGATCCGGTAGACAGCCACGCGCGGTGGGCCAAGGACATCGAGGAGACCCAGGGCCACGCCGTCAACTACCCGATGATCGGCGATCCTGAGCTGAAGGTGGCGATGGCGTACGACATGCTGCCCGAGGGCGCGGGCACGACGTCCGAAGGCCGCACGCCCGCGGACAACGCCACTGTGCGCTCGGTCTTCGTCATCGGGCCGGACAAGAAGATCAAGGCGATGCTCACGTACCCGATGAGCGCCGGGCGCAATTTCGATGAAGTGCTGCGACTGCTCGATGCCTGCCAGATCGGGGCGAAGCATGGCGTCTCCACGCCGGTGAACTGGCGCCCGGGCGATGACGTGGTGGTACCCGCCGCGATGCCGGAGGAAACGGTCAAGGCAAAGTTCCCGAACGGTCTCAAAACGCTGAAGCCCTATCTGCGCCTCGGCGCGCAGCCGCGGGACTGAGCCGGCACGGCGCCGGGCGGCCCTGTCGCCCGGACGTCCGCTCCCCAGGGACCGGCCCGGGACCGGCCCGGGACCGGCCAGGAACCGCAGCATGATGAGTCCCGATCATCGCGTCCATCGGCCAGGAAGCGGCCGGGAAACCTCACGAAGAGCCTGCGCTCGGGGCCGAGGAAACCCGTCGGACCAGGCGTCCCGTCAGGCGTCCAGTGCGAGCGCGCTGCTCAGTCTGCCACCAGCACGTCTGGCATCCGCGCGGCCGCGCGCTCGGCGGCCGCGCGCCGCGCCGCCATCGGCGGGTTCAGGCGTGCGCGGGCGGTGGCGAGGATCTCGGCCGGCGCGCTCTCCGGTCGGCCGGCATGGAACGGCGGATCCGGCGCATATTCGAGGTTGAGCTGGATGAGCTGCGCCGCCTCGGCCCCGCGCAGATGGGCGATCAGGGCGAGCGCGAGGTCGATCCCGGCCGTCACGCCCCCGCCGCTCAAAATATTGCCGTCGCGGACCACGCGGGCCGAGTCTGGAATGGCCCCGAAAAGGGGAAGCAGCTCGCGCCAGGCCCAATGGCAGGCGACGCGCTTTCCCCTGAGCAGTCCCACCGCGCCGAGCAGGAGCGAGCCGTTGCAGACCGAGGCGATGGTGCCGGCGCCGAGCGCAAGCCGGCGGATCGCCGCGAGGTACGCCGTGTCTTCCATCATTTCCGCGCAGCGCGCGCTGCCGGGAACACAGAGCACGTCGCAGCGCGCGATTTTCTCAAGGCTGGCGAGATCGGAAAAAGTCAGGCCCTCGGTGGAAACCGGCCGCCCGCCCAGCGAGGCGACAGTGACCGTCGCATCCGGCAAGCGGACGAGGAATTGATAAGGGCCGGTGAAATCAAGCTCGGTGACATGCGGATAGATGGGGATCACGATGGCAAGGGGAGCGGACATCGGTGGGGCCCTCTGTCATTGAGCGGAGGAGCTTGCAGCCTCAGGCGTGCGGCGTAAACGGCGAGATCCCCGGGCTTTCGGCCTGGTGGGCATGTTCGCTCCGCGTCCATCGTTTCTGGCGCGACCTCGGCCATGCCCTCGGCGCACGCTCCGCTCGCGGCAGGCCGGCGCGCTTTGGAAGGTGTCATGAATCCTCTGCCGAGCCCTGCACGGGAAGCAAGATGCGGCAAGGGAAGAAAAGAGGGCGTTCTTTCTTGAAAGAAAGAACCAAAGAACGTTTCTCCTTTCATTCGCCGTCCGCAGCCGGCGCCTGGTCCGGAAAACGGAGAAAATCCTTTGCTTCTCTCTGATTCTTTCTCGAAGTTCATAACACCTTGCAGAGCGTGGTCACCGCAATGATTGACCTCTGCGCCGGACAAGAAGAAAGTCGCGCCCTTTGCCCCGGGAGAAAACAGCCATGCACCCTGGCCAGTTGCTCGCGGGGGCCTGGGTCGTCTGGATCGTGAGCTGGCTTGTGGCGGGCCTCTGGTCCGCGCAAACAGAAAAGCGCGCCGCAACGGGGGTGGAGCTTCTCCATCGCGCGATCAGCGGCCTCGGGATTCTGCTGATCGCGTTTCACATTCACAGGCGGCCGGCCTGGCCGGTTGGCGAAGAGGCTGCCTGGGCCCTTGCCTTTCTCGCCATCGCCGGGTTCCTCTTCACCTGGTGGGCGCGCATCCATCTCGGGCGGTTCTGGTCGAGCGCGATCGTGCGCAAGGAAGGACACCGGATCATCGAAACCGGCCCCTACGCGCTCGTTCGCCACCCGATCTATACGGGGCTCATCCTCGCAATCCTCGCCACCGCCGCGTCCCGCGCGCGGCCCACATCGCTCGCCGGCGCGGTCCTCGCGACAATCGGCCTCTGGCTGAAGGCGCACGCCGAAGAACGGTTCCTGGCAAAAGAACTGGGCGCGGAGGCATATGCGGATTATCGCCGCCGCGTTCCGATGCTCCTGCCGCTACCCCGCATGTGAAACAAGCGCCTCCGGCGGCCCCGTATTTCGCTTCTATGCCGGCGCTCCCGTGATCGATGCCGATGGCTTCGCGCTCGGCTCCCTCTGCGTGATCGATCACAGGCCGCACACATTGGATGAGAACCAGCTCCGGTCCCTTCGTGCGCTTGCGGGACTCGCCTCCGACGAGGTCAGATTGCGCACCGCCGGCCGGCAGCTTCGCTGGGCCCGGCAAGCGCTTCGTCGCGATCAGGCCCAGGCATCCGGAAGCTGGTGGCGCAGACTCATCTGCGGCTGCGTGAGAGGCGATCATGCCGTTTGTTTTTCCCGCGTGATTCACGCCTCCGGTGATTCCACCTCCGGCGATCACGCTCAGAACGACCCATGCCTAAAATGGTTGGCGCGCCCTCAGCGCGGTCGCGAGCGTGCCGTCATCCAGAAGATCAATCGCGCCGCCGATCGGCACGCCCTGCGCCACGCGGCTCACCGCGACATGGAGCGGGCGCAGCCGCTCCGTGAGCCAATGCGCGGTCGTGGCGCCATCCACCGTGGCGCCAAGCGCGAGGATGATTTCCGCAACCCCGCCCTTCTCGATACGGGCGATCAGCGGCATGACATTGAGGTCCTCCGGCCCGACGCCGTCGAGCGCGGAGAGCGTGCCGCCGAGCACGTGATAGAGCCCGCGATAGACGCTCGAACGCTCGAGCGCCCAGAGATCGCCAACCCCTTCGACCACGCAGATAAGCGTGCGGTCCCGCCGCGCATCGGTGCAGAGGCTGCACGGATCGCGGCTGTCGAGATTGCCGCAAAGCCGGCAGGCCCTGACCGCGCGCGCCGCCTCGGCCAGCGCGGCAGCGAGCGGCAGCATCCGCGTCTCCGGGTTCTGCAGCAGCTTGAGCGCGGCGCGGCGCGCGCTGCGCGGGCCAAGCCCGGGCAGCTTGCCGAGAAGCGCGATCAGGCGCTCGATCTCCGGCCCGCCCATTGGCCCGCCCCCTCGTTCCTCAGAAGGGGAGCTTCATCCCCGGCGGCAGGGAGATCCCGCCCGTCATCTTCTGCATCTCTTCGGTCGCCACCGCCTCGATCTTGCGCTTGGCATCGGCATGCGCGGCCACCAGCAGATCCTCGAGCATCTCCCGCTCGTCCGGCCCGGCAAGCTTGGGGTCGATCTTGACGCGCTTGAGCTCGCCCTTGCCGTTCAGCATCAGAACCACAAGTCCGGCGCCGGCGCTGCCCTCGACCTCCATCGCATCGAGCTTCGCCTGCAGTTCCTGCATCTTCTGCTGCATCTGCGAGGCCTGCTTCATCAGCCCGGCGAGATTCTTCATCACGGCTCCTCTTCTTCGCTCTCGGTCGGCACGATGGCGAGCGCCTCTCCAATCTCGGCCGTCCCGCCTTCCGCCATCTCGGTCTCCGCCGCGTCTGTCTCCACCGTCTCGATATCGCGCACGGCGGCGATCTCGGCTCCCGGGAAGGCGGCGAGGATCGCGCTCACCAGCGGATCGCGGCTCGCCTTCGCCCGGCGTGCGATCTCCTCTGCCCGCTCCTGTTCGGCAAGGGTGGGCTCGCCGGGGCCGCTTGCCAGCGCGATGGTCCAGCGCACCCCCGTCGCACTCTGCAGCAGCCGGCCGAGCCGTGCGGCAAGGTCCCGCGGCGCCTCGGGCTCGGGGCAGATCTCGATCACCGGCGGGGCATAACGCACGAGATGGACGTGATGAAGAAGCTGGGCGGCGAGCAGCGCCTCCCGTGCCTCGCGCGCGAGTGCCACCACGGCACGGAAATTCTCCGGCATCGCCGGCGGTGCAGGCGCGGGAACGGGCGGCACGGCCGCAATGACGGGTCCGGCCATGGGCACGGCCATCGGTGCCGCGCCCATCGCCGCGCGCATTCCCCCGCCGGAAGCCGGCGGCGCGGCGGAGGAAGCGACAGGCCGCGCCAAAGGTCCGGCCGCAGGCTGAGCTGCAGACTGAGCTGCAGGCTGAGCTGCCCCGGCCCCGCCGCTGAGCGCACGCACCAGTTCGCCGGGCGGCGGCAGGTCCGCCACATAGCAGAGGCGGATCAGCACCATCTCGGCGGCCGCGCGCCGGTCCGGCGCGCTCTCCACCTCCTGGATCCCCTTCAGCAGCATCTGCCAGGCGCGGCCGAGCACCGGCACGGAAAGCCGCTCGGCGAGCGCCGCGCCCCGGGTGCGCTCGGCCTCGGGCAGTTCCGCGCTCTCGGCGAGCGCCGGGATCGCTTTGAGCCGGCTCAGCGTATGCAGAAACTCGGCGAGATCGGCGAGCAGCAGCCCCGAATCGGTGCCGCGCGCATGCGCCGCATCGGCGAGCGCGAGAGCCTCGGCGGGCTTGCCTGCCATCACCGCCTCCATCAGGTCGATCACCGCCTCGCGGTCGGCCATGCCGAGCATCGCCGCAATCGCCTCGGCTTCGATCGTCCCATCGGCGCCGCTTCCGCCCAGGGGAAGCCCTTGCGCGATCGCCTGATCGAGCAGCGAGAGCCCATCCCGCACCGAGCCGTCCGCGGCGCGGGCGATCAGGGCCACCGCCTCCTTCGAAATTGCCACCCCCTCGGCCTCGGCGATGCGGGAGAAATGGGCCGCAAGCTCGGCCACATTGAGCCGGCGAAGATCGAAGCGCTGGCAGCGCGAGAGCACCGTGAGCGGCACCTTGCGCACCTCGGTGGTCGCGAAGACGAAGCAGACATGCGGCGGCGGCTCCTCCAGCGTCTTCAGCAGCGCATTGAAGGCATTGCGCGAGAGCATATGCACTTCATCGATGATGAAGACCTTCTTGCGCGCCTGGAGCGGGCGGAAGCGCGTCGCCTCGATGATCTCGCGCACGTCATCCACGCCGGTGCGCGAGGCCGCATCCATCTCGATCACATCCGGGTGGCGCTCGGCCAGGATCGCCATGCAGTTCGGGCAGACTCCACAGGGCTCGGCGGTCGGCCCGCCCGTGCCATCCGGCCCGGTGCAATTGAGCGCGCGGGCGATGATCCGCGCCGTGCTGGTCTTGCCCACCCCGCGCACACCCGTGAGCATGAAGGCATGCGCCACCCGTCCGGTCGCAAACGCATTGGTCAGCGTGCGCACCAGCGTCTCCTGGCCGATCAGGTCGGAAAGAAGCCGGGGCCGGTATTTGCGCGCGAGCACCCGGTAGGGCGCCGCCTGCGGCGCCGCCGTCACCGGCGCGTCACCGAAAAGGCCGGGAGACTCGGGCGGGGGAGGATCGTCGAACAGGCCGGCCATGCTGCGGGGCGGCAGCGCCCTCCCTGCCAATGCCCGCCCGCGGGAGCGAGCCGGCGCGGCACGATCCTGGGACGGCGTGTTGCGGGGTGGGGGGCCGGACAACGACCCGGGCGGGAACTCGTTGCGGCTGCTTCCTTCCGGACCTGACCGGGTTCGCGAGGCGCCCGTCCATCGCCGACCCCCCACGCATAGTTAGCACGCGCCCCCCGCGCCGTCAGCGGGTTGTCGGGTCCGGCGCCGCATGCGACGTTCCGCTCATCCCTGAACAGTCCCTTCGCCCGTGGTCCTGATCCTCGCCCGCCGCCCGAACCCCTATACCGGAAACCCGCTCGACCGCGCCGTACATCGGCGGGAAGACGCAGAATGGGTCGCCGCCGCCCTCGCCGATCCCGCAAGCCTCTTCCTGCCGGTCTGGCAGGCGAAGAGCCTGCTCCGCGGCGCCGAATCCGGCCGGCCAGAAGCCGTGTTCCTGCCCGCCTCGGTCGGCACCTCCTTCTGCGCGCCGGACGGCACTGGGCAGTTCCCTTGGGCTTTCCTCGGCCTGATGGGCGGGCGGGCCGTCTTCGCCTTCGATCTCGGCACGGAAGATCCGGCAATCCTGCCCGGCGGAACGGAGGGCGAGTTCACCGATCTCCGTGCCGTGCCCGGCCTCCTCCCGCCCACGGAAGCGGCCATGCTCGCCCATGCGCGCGGCCTCATCTATTGGCGGACACGGACGAAATTCTGCGGCGTTTGCGGCACTGCCGTCCTGCCGGCCAGCGCCGGCCACGTGATGCGCTGCCCCAACTGCGGCACGCAGCATTTTCCGCGCACCGATCCGGCCGTGATCATGCTGGTGCATGATGGCAAGCGGGCGTTGCTCGGCCATTCGCACCGTTTCCCGCGCGCGAAAATGTATTCCACCCTCGCGGGTTTCGTCGAACCGGGCGAAAGCCTTGAGGAGGCGGTCGCCCGCGAGGTCCTGGAGGAGACGAGCGTCCGGGTCGGCCGGGTGGATTACCATTCGAGCCAGCCCTGGCCCTTCCCCGGTCAGATCATGCTCGGCTTCTATGCCGAGGCGCTCTCCGAGGAGATCACGATCGACCCCGAGGAGCTGCGCGATGCGCGCTGGTTCACCCGTGACGAAATTGCGGCGCATGAAAGCCTCGGCTTCAACCTGCCGCGGCTTGACTCGATCGCCCGCCGCCTGATCGAGGATTGGATGGCGAACGGTTAGAAGGTGTTATGAACCCTCTACCAAGCCCCGTGCAGTAAACAAAATGCAGTAGACAAAAAAGCGGTAAGCAGAAAAGACAGGCTGTTCTTTCTTGAAAAAAAGAACCAAAGAACTTTCATCCCATTGTTCGGAGTCCCCGGCTGGGGCCTGGTCCGGAAAACGGAGAAAAGCCTATTTGCTTCTTTTTCTTCACAAAAAGAAGCCTCCGTCTTTCTGATACTTCACCGCAAGATCACGTTCAGCCGATCCCGTGGGCCTTGGCGCGCTCCTTCAGGAATCTCACGCCGGCGCCGAGAACTTCGTGGCGATCCCTCGCAACCGGACGCCAGACACACAAGGCGGATGCGATCTCCGGCGGCAGATTGATGAAGCTCTCGATGACGAGATCGCGATCGAACCCCGCCTTGGCGATGGCGGCGAACACGCCATCCCAATCGACCGTTCCGGTTCCGGGAACCCCGCGATCGCTCTCGGAAAGATGGATATAGGATGCGGCCCGCCCGGCGATCTCGATCGCATGGGCGAGCCCCTTCTCCTCAATGTTCATGTGATAGGTATCGAGGTGAAGAACCAGGTTCGGCGCGCCGATCCTCTCGAAAATCCTGAGCCCCTGCGCAGCGGTGTTGAGAAGATGGGTCTCGTAGCGGTTGCATGGCTCAAGGCCGATCATGATCCCGAGATCCGCCGCGCGCCGCGCGACCGGGCGCAGCGCGCTCGCGATATTGTCGTATTCGGCTTCGGTCGGCGGTGAGCCGGATTTGTAGCCGAGCGCCGAATAGGTCACGCCGCCGAGAAAGGCGCACCCGAGCGCATGGGCAACATCGACCGCCCGGTTCAGGAACCGCTCCGCCGCGTCCGGGTCGCGATGGGCCATGGCCGTCTCGGGCAGGCAGAGCGAGGCGGACGGGACGATGCCGTGCGCCGCGAGCACCGCCCTGGCGTGGGCAACATCGATCGTCTCGGGCGCCAGCAGGGGAATTTCGATTATCTCGATCCCGTAATGGGCTGCCTCCGGAATCGCCGCCTCCGCCGCCTCGCGCGTCCAGGCCGGCGCCCAGAGACTGAAATGCATGCCGAATCGAATCATGGCCCCTCCTCAGCTTGCGCCGACGATATGCGCGACGACTTCGTTCATGCTGGTCTTCGCGACCGCCTCGTCGGCGACGACCTCGCCCTGCCGCAACGCGATCACCCGGTCGCACACCGCGAAGACATCGGTCAGCCGATGGCTGATCAGGATCACCGCGATCCTTTGCCGCTTGAGCTCGCAAACGAGATCAAGCACATGCTCGACCTCGCGCACGGCGAGCGCGGCCGTCGGCTCATCCATGATGACGAGCTTCGGCGAAAAGGTCAGGGCCCGGGCGATCGCGACCGATTGCTGCTGCCCGCCCGAAAGATCGCCGACGCGATAGCGCACGGAGGGAACACGCGCGCCAAGCCGCCGGATGATGGCCTCGGCTTCCGCCTCGATCCGCGCCGTGTCGATCATCCGGATCGGCAGGCCGAGCAGGCGCCGGGTCGGCTCGCGGCCGAGGAAGATGTTGGAGGCCACGTCCTGCTCCCGGGCGAGTGCAAGGTCCTGATAGATCATCTCGATGCCGAGGCGGCGGATCTCGCCCGGATCCTTGTCCTTGAGATCCTGCCCGTTGAAGCGGATGGCGCCGCCGCTCGGGCGATAAATGCCCGTAATGGTCTTCATCAATGTCGATTTGCCCGCGCCATTGTCGCCGAGAAGCGCCACCGCCTCGCCCTCCGCGACCGAGAAGCTCACCCCTCGGAGCGCCTCGACCGGCCCGAAGCTCATCCGGACATCCGTGAGCGCGAGAAGGCTCATGCGCGCCCCCTGCCCCGGTTCAGTTGATCGAGCCAGACAGCGAGCACCAGCACCGCACCGATCGCCATCTGCTGATAGAAGGACGAAACGGCGAGCAGATTGAGACCGTTCTGAAGCACACCCATGATCAGGGCGCCGATCAGCGTGCCGACGACGCTCGCCCGGCCGCCGAAGAGATTGGTGCCACCAAGGATGGCGGCGGTGATGGCCGCGAGCTCGTATCCGGTTCCGGCGGTCGGGTCGCCCGAATTGACGCGCGCGGCCGAAACCAGTCCGGCGAGCCCCGCGAGGAATCCGGAAAGCGTGTAGAGCGCCACCAGATGGCGCTCGACATGAATGCCAGTCGCCCGCGCGGCATTCTGGTTGTCCCCGATCACCAGCGCATATTTTCCGAACCGGGTCCGCGACAATACGAAGTGCGTGATGGCGGCCACGCCGAGGAAGATGACCGCCGGCAGCGGAACGCCGAACGGCCGTCCCTGGCCGAGCCAGACCATCGGGCCCGGCAGGCCGTAGACCGGCTGGCCATTGGTCAGAACGAGCGCGGCGCCGCGCGCGACCCCCAGCATGCCGAGCGTGACGATGAAGGCGGGAACGCGTGCCCGCGTTGTGAGAAGGCCGTTCACAAGCCCACAGAAGGCGCCGGCAAGAAGCGAAACCATGATGCCGATGGGCCAGGGAAGATTGAGCGCGTTGACCGCGAGCGCCCCCGTTACGCCGCCGAAGCCGAGGATGGAACCCACGGAGAGATCGATCCCGGCCGCGGCGATGACAAAGGTCGCGCCGAAGCCGAGAATCCCGATCACCGAGGTCGCGAGCAGAATATTCAGGGCATTCGAAACGCTCAGGAAATAGGGAGAGGCGAGCGACAGGGCAAGAATGAGCAGAAGAAGCACGACCAGGCTTTCAAGCCGGATCATGTTGCCAAGGCTGTGCAGTGCCGTGGGGCGGCGCATCGCCAGGGAAGCAAGATTCATCGCCGTCTCCGTGAACGAAACGATGCGGCGCGCTTCACCCGGGCGCGGGCCAGGCGCGCCGCAAATTCGTCATTCGAGACTCGTCACTTGACGTATTTCAGATACGGATTGGTGCCCTGCGCGAGAACCTGCGCCGTCAGCACCAATGTCGGCACATGCACGACGGCCGGCACGGACTGGCCGGCGAGAATGGCCTTCACATCTTTGATCGCTTCGATCCCTTCCAGATACGGGAGCTGTGCCACCGTGGCGGTGAGGCGTCCGGCCTTGATGGATTTGACGCCATCCGTCGTGCCGTCGACACCGATCACCGTGACCTTGCCGCCCTTGCCGGCCGCGAAGACCGATTCAACCGCACCGAGCGCCATCGTGTCGTTGCAGGCGAAGATCGCGACGAGATCGGGATTGCGCTGAAGCGTGTCATTGGCGATGTTCGCCGCCTTGCTGGCGTCCCAATCGCCCGGCAACGATGCAACGACCTTGAGCCCCGGCGCGACCTTGGCGAGCTCCGCCTTGAAGCCCTGCGCCCGCTCCTCCCCGGTCACGTTGCCAGCCAGCCCCTCGATCACCAGCACCGGTCCCTGCGCGTTGCTGCCGAGATGCTGGGCGAGGAAGTCCGCGGCCTTGCCGCCTGCCGCGATATTGTCGGAGCCGATCGTGAAGGCGATTTTGACCCCGGCCCTTTGGGTCACCGCCGGGTCGAGATTGGCATCGAGATCGACCACCGGAATCCCCTTCTCATTGGCGGTCTTCATGCAGGGCAGCAGGTTTGAGGAATTGATCGCGGAGGCGATCAGCGCCTGCGGATTCCGCTCCAGCATCGTGTTGCAGATATTGAGCTGCGTCTCGGCGTCCTGATCGGAATTGGCCGCCTGCTCGAAGATATTGACCTGCGCCTCCTTCGCCCCCTCGGTGATTCCCTTGGCCATCGCGTCCCAGAACGGGTTCGCCAGAGTCTTCAGCACCACACCGTAGGTCGGCCCGTCGGCGGCCGGCGCCGCGGCGGCGAATCCCACGCTCAACAGCAGAATGGCGGCGTATGTCAGTCCTTCACGTCTCATGGTCGTCCTCCTCCTTGATTTTATTACGATCCGAGATCGGCCGGCGCGTTCGGCCGGCTCCTGGCCACGCCCGACCGCTGCGCGGGAAGCGGCGGCGGCTGCGTGGATTCCCTGATGGAGAGCGCGCAGGGCAGCCGGACATGGCGATAGGGCCTGCCCCGATTCCCGAGCCGCTCCCTAAGCAATTCCCAGGCAAGATCCGCCATCGCGCGCACCGGCTGGACGATGACGCTGAGATAGGGCCTGAGCACCGTCATCCAGTCGCTGTCATCGAACCCGAGCAGCGAGACCGCGCTCGGGAAATCGAGATCAAGGCCGCGAATCGCCTTCACCGCCCCCAGGGTCGCAACATAATTGGCGGCGAAAATCGCGGTCGGCGGCTCGGCGCGGCGAAGCTCCTGCTCGACGGCGTTGCGGCAGCCATCGAGATCGAAGCCGCCCGCGATTACCCGCGCCCTCTCGCCGAGCCCCGCCTCGCGCAAGGCCGCGAGATAGCCCTCCCTTCGCTCGCGCATGTTCGCAAGCGCGGTGGAGGTCACGACGAAAGCGATGTCGCGATGGCCGAGCGCGATCAGATGCCGGCATCCTTCCCGGCCGGCATCCCCGTTGTCGGCCGTGACCGTATCGAAATCCTCCTCGCCGAAGCCGCGATCCATGAGCACCGTCGGCGGCGGCTTGACCCTTTGCTCCATCAGCGCCTTCGTCTCGTCGCGTGTCGGGGCGATGATGAGACCATCGACCCGTCTCATCAGCAGCGTCCTGAGCCGCTCGGCCTGCCGCTTTTCATCCTCGTTCGAACTGGCGAGAAGAATCTGGTAGCCGCCCTCGGCGGCGAGATCCTCCAGGCGGTGGACGAGGGCGGCGAAGAACGGATTGGTCAAATCCGGCACCAGGATGCCGATGGTGTTCGAGCGCATCAGGCGCAGGCTCGATGCGAGCTGGTTGGGCCGATAGTTGATCTCGGCAATCGCCGCCAGCACCCGCTCCTTAAGCGCGGGCCGCACCTGACGACGGCCGCTCAGAACGTTCGAGACGGTCGCCGGGGCCACGCCGGCACGTTCCGCGACATCCCGCATGGTGGGAACGTCCCCGCGCGCAAATCGATTTTGCGGCTCGCCCATCGCGCGGCCCGCTACGTGGCCGCGACCGGCCTGGAACGAAGCCGGCGCGCCACCGATGGATCGGCGCGCCGGCAAAGCTGCGGCGGCAGGCCGCGAAGAATGAGTTCCGCATCGGCAACCGTCATGCGGCCGATTTCAAGCAGCGCATCCGGCATGCCGCCGGTCCGATGGGCCGAGAGCAGAAGGCCGGGAACGCGGCGGACCGGGTCGTCCATGGCCACGGGCTCATTCGGAAAAACATCCGTGGCGGCGCGGATGCGGCCGCTCTCGATCGCCGCGAGGAACGCCGGAAAATCGACGACCGAAGCGCGGCTCATCAGCAGAAAGGCGGAGCCCGGCACGATCAGATCGAATTCCCGGGCCCCGAGCAACCCCTGATTCTCGACCGTCACGCTCGCGAAAACGAAAATGACACGCGAACGCTTCAGAAGTTCCTCGAGCGCGGCAGGCTCCGCCTCATAGCGGCGGATCAGTTCCTCCGGCAGCCACGGATCATGAACAAGAACCGGATTGTGGAACGGCACGATCAGCCGCCGCAGCTCACGCCCGAGATCGCCGAATCCAATGATGCCAACGGGCGCGCCTGCGAAACGGAACGTGTCGCGGTTGCCGGCAAGGCCATATTCTTCCCGCCCGGCGCGGAAATCGCGGTCCGCCGCGGTGATGCCGCGCGCCAGATCGATGGCCATGCCAAGCGCCGCTTCGGCCACGGGGGCAGCGAAGGCGGCGCCTGGCGTCAGTACCCAGATGCCGCGCGCCTGGCAGGCGGCATAATCGATGTTCGGCAGAAAATTGGTCTCGACATTGAAGACGGCCTTGAGCTTCGGCGCACGCGCAAGCCGCTCGCGCGGCAAGCTGGTCTGGCCGATGACGAGAACGGCATCCGGCAGCAGCCGGTCGACCAGCGCCTCCGGCATCGGGCGATCCTCGGAGATCACGAGCGTGCCCAGCCGCTCGAGCCGCCCGCGGGTCGCGCGGTCCATGATGAGATCAAGGGTCCGGGGCAGCGGATCGACCAGGATCACGTCGCCCATCGCTCATCCTCCCAATGCCTGCGGGCCAGCACCCGACGGGCTTGCGGCCACTATCTTCTTAAATCGATTTAAGAGCAAGTCCGGCGGGCTCGTCGCCGTGGCGACGGCCGGCGCGCGCCCAAGCCCACGCGCCGCGGCCTGCAGCCACCGGCGTCACCCCTTCGCGCGCCCGGCCCTGCGGATCGGCTGCTGATCGCCAGAGCGATAGAGCTGCGCTGCCCGCCTGTGACCGCCGATGCGGACGTTTCTGGTCATTGGGAGGTATGGCAGATCGGGACACCGGCCATTATTTTCCGTGGCCTGCGGATCCCTTCCGTTCGCTGCTTATGGCCGCGAGCGGCAGGGCCTCGATCAGCTTGTCGATCGTGATCGGGAAGCGGCGCACGCGGATACCCGTCGCGTGCCAGACCGCGTTGGCAACCGCGCCCGCGCTGCCGGTAATCGCGATCTCGCCGACGCCCTTGATGCCGAGAGCGTTGACGTGCGGATCCTCCTCCTCGACAAGGATCGCCTCGATCGAGGGAATATCGGCGTTCACCGGCACGTGGTACTCGCCAAGATTGGCGTTCATCGGCCGGCCCGTGCGCGGATCGAGCACCGCCTGTTCGTGCAGCGCGAAGGAGACGCCCCAGATCATGCCGCCAAAATACTGGCTTTGCACCATGCGTGGATTGATGATCCGTCCGGCGGCGAAAGCGCCGACCATACGGGTGACGCGCATCTGGCCAAGCTCAGGATCGACCTTCACCTCGGCGAACACCGCGCCATGGGCGTGCATGGCGTAGTTCGCCTGCGCGGAGGGATCGGCGGCGGCGCTGCCGTGGCCCTCGATTTCCGCAAGTCCGGCGCGGGTCAGAATCTCGGCATAGGACTCGCCCCGCGTCTCGTCGCCGCGGTGGAGCAGCTTGCCGCCGCGTGCGATCACGCCGGCGTTGCCGGCGCCGAACAGGGGCGAATGTTCGTCGTTGATGGCGAGTGCCGCGAGCTTGCCGATCGCATCCGCTCCGGCCTCGTGGATCGCCAAGCCGGCGGTCGCGGTATGCGCCGAGCCGCCGGCGATGCCGGCATCTGGCAAATCCGAGGTGCCGGAACGGAATTCCAGCTGATCGAGATCGAGGCCGAGCCCATCGGCGGCGATCTGGGCAAGCGCGGTCCAGGCGCCCTGACCCATGTCATGCGCGCCGATCTCGACCAGACCGCTGCCATTGCTGCGGATCACGGCGCGTGCCTTTCCCTGGAACATGAGCGCCGGGAAGCTCGCCGTGCCCATGCCCCAGCCGACCAGGAGGCCGGCCTCATCGCGCATCGCGCGCGGCGCGCGCGCACGCTTCGCCCAGCCGAAGCGCTCGGCCCCCCGCGCATAGCATTCGCGGAGCGCTTTCGAAGAAAAGGGCTTGCCGGAAATCGGCTCCAGCTCGGCATAATTCTTCAGACGGAACTCGAGCGGGTCGATGCCGCAGGACGCCGCCATTTCGTCGATCGCGCTCTCCAGCGCGATCGAGCCGGTCGCATGGCCCGGTGCGCGCATGAAGAGCGGCGTGCCGATATCGACTCGCACCGCCTCGTGCGAGGTACGGAGCGCGGGGCTGGCATAGAGCGTATGCGAGGCATCCGAGGCCGGTTCAACGAAATCGTCGAACGTGCTCGTCGCCGCCTTGGTGTGATGCGAAAGCGCCTGCAGCGCGCCGGCGGCGTCCGTCCCGAGGCGGAGCGTCTGGCGCGTCGGCGCGCGATGCCCAACCGGGCCGAACATCTGCTCGCGCCGCAGCACGAGCTTCACCGGCCGGCCCGCGAGTTTCGCCGCCATGATCCCGAGCACCTGCGGCCCCGCGAGCAGGCCCTTGCAGCCGAAGCCGCCGCCCAAATATGGGCTGCGGACCAGGATGTTTTCCGCCGGGATCCCGAAAAGACCGGCGATGCGCGCCTGCGCCATGGCGAGTCCCTGGCTTGGCGTGTCGATGGTCAGCCGGTTCCCGTCCCAGGCGGCGACGATCGCGTGCGGTTCGATCGGATTGTGGTATTGCGCCGGCGTTTCATAGACTGCCTCGAGCCGATGCGCCGAAGCGGCGAGACCCGCGTCGACATCGCCAATCCCGGCTTCGCTCGGAAAGCCGGGGCCGATGGTCGGGGGCACGAAACTCTCCGCGGCATCGAGCCCGACGCGCGCCGGCTCGGTTTCGTAGCGCGGCGCAAGCAGCGTGGCGCCTTCTGTGGCCGCTTCGAGCGTCTCGGCGATGACGACCGCGATCGGCTGGTGCGGATAGCGTACGCGGTCGTTCTGCAAGAGGTCGAGGCGAAACATGAAAGGGTTGGTCTTGGCGTCCGGATCCTCGGCGAGATCCGGCTTGTGGTCCGGTGTCATCACGTCGATCACGCCCGGATGCGCCATGGCCGCGGCGACATTGAGCGACGCGACCCGGCCGCGCGCGATCGCGCTCACCGCGAGCACCGCGTGCAGCATGTCATGCGGGTGATTGTCGGCGGCGTAGCGGGCGCCGCCGGTGACTTTCAGGAACCCGTCGCGGCGGGTGAGGGGCTGGCCGATGTTCGAGCCGAGCCGGAGATGGGCGGGCGCCACGCTGCGGGCGGTGTCAGGCATGGAGAACTCCGGGGGCTGTGGCGAAGGGAGAAGCCGGCAGCGCGGGCAGGCGCACGGGCGTGCCGGCGGCGGCCAGAGCAAGCGCGCGTGCTGTGATCCGGCGGGCGAGTTCGATCTTGAAGGCGTTGTCGCCGGAGGGTTTTGCCTCGGCGAGCGCCACCTCGGCGGCGCGGCGAAAGGCGGCGGGCTCGGCGTGCACACCCTCCAGCACCGCCTCGGCCGCGCGGGCGCGCCAGGGTTTCGCCGCCACGCCGCCGAGCGCGATCCGCGCCGCGGCGATCATGCCTTGCTCGACCCTCAGCGCCGCCGCCGCCGAAACAACGGCGAAGGCGTAAGAGGTGCGCTCGCGAAGCTTGAGGTAGCGGGCATGCGCCGCGAAGGACGCCGCCGCCGCCGGCAAGCGGACAGCGACGATCAGCTCGCCCGGCGTCAGCACGCTCTCGCGCGCGGGCTCGTCTCCGGGCAGGCGATGGAAGTCCGCGAACGCGATCACGCGGCGGCCCGCCTTGCCCATGACCTCCACTTCCGCGTCGAGTGCGGCGAGCGGGACGCAGAAATCCGAAGGGTGCGTCGCGATGCAATGCTCGCTCCAGCCGAGGATCGCGGCAAGCCGCGTCTCGCCGCCGCGCGCATCGCAGCCGCCGCCCGGCTCGCGTTTGTTGCAGGCGCTGGCCGGGTCGTAGAAATAGGCGCAGCGCGTGCGCTGCATCAGGTTGCCCCCGACCGTCGCGGCATTGCGAAGCTGCGCCGAGGCGCCGGAAAGCAGCGCTTCCGCGACGGCCGGGAATCGCCGCGCGAACTCGCGGTCGTGCGCGAGATCGGCATTGCGCACCAGCGCGCCGATGCGCACGCTGCCATCGGCCTGCCAGGCGATCGCATCCAGGCCGGGCAGGCGGCTGACATCGACCAGCCGGCTCGGCCGAACCAAGCCGCCTTTCATCAGATCGAGCAGGTTGGTGCCGCCGGCGAGATAGGTGGCGCCGGGTTCGGCAGCGGCGGCGACGGCCTCCGCGATGGTCGCGGGCCGAACATAATCGAAGCGGTTCATGCCGCCTCCGCGCGATCGCGTTCGGTGAGTCGGCCATGGGCATCCTGGATGGCAGCGACGATGCCGGCATAGGCGCCGCAGCGGCAGAGATTGCCGCTCATGGCCTCGCGGATGCGCTCGGGGTCGTCTGTGGCCTCAGCTTCGCTGAGCAGCCCGACCGCGCTCATGATCTGGCCGGGTGTGCAGAAGCCGCACTGAAACCCGTCATGGGCGATGAAGGCGGCCTGGACCGGATGCAGTTTGCCATCCTCGGCGAGCCCCTCGATGGTAAGAATCTCCGCGCCATCGCAGCTTACCGCGAGCACGAGGCAGGAATTGATGCGCCGCCCATCGACGAGGACCGTGCATGCGCCACATTGCCCACGGTCGCAGCCCTTCTTGGTGCCGGTGAGGTCGAGGCGCTCGCGCAGGAGATCGAGCAGCGTGACCCGCGGGTCGTCCAGCACGATTTCATGCGCCACACCGTTCACGGTCAGCGAAACCGACAAGCTCATGCAGTGCTCCGTTTCATACTCGCATCAAAGGACATCGCGGCCCGCGTAAGCTGGGCGGCAGAGAAGGAAACACCGCGACGGCATGCCGGGCGCGGTTTCGGGAAATCCTCGCCTTGGTTCGGCGCCGCTTGGCGGCGGGACGGGTTGGCCTCAGCTCCTGTATTTCGCGCTAGCCATTTGTTTTCTCGCGTGATTCCGACCTACGATGATCCCACCTCCGGTCATCACGCTCCAAGGGATATTCGGAGGTACCCTCCGTTTTTCAAGGGGCGTTGGAGAGATGAACGGCGATAGGGGCTCTCCCGGCGAGAAGACAGGGCGGCAGCCGCGCGCGGATGCGCTGCGCAACCGCGAACGCCTGCTCGCCGCGGCGAAGGCGGTGTTCAGCAGCGGCGGGGCGGAGGCCAGCCTCGAGGCAGTGGCGAAGCGTGCCGGTGTCGGCATCGGCACGCTCTACCGGCATTTCCCGACCCGCGAGGCGCTGTTCGAAGCGGTCTATCGGCGGGAGGTCGAGCAGCTCGCCGAACTCGCGGAAGAATTGAAGGGCAAGGCCGCGCCGGTCGAGGCGCTCCGCCGTTGGCTGCATGCGAATGTCGAATTCGTCGCCACCAAGAAGGGTATGGCCGCGGCGCTCGCGCTCGCCGCGCACGCTCCGTCCGCGGAACTGACGTCCTATTCCTTCGAGCGCCTGACCAAGGCCGTCGGGATGTTGCTGGACCGCGCCGTGGCCACGGGCGAAATCCGCGCCGATATCCGCCCCGAGGATATTCTGCGGGCCCTGATCGGCATGTGCATCATTCGCGACAGGCCGGATTGGCAAAGGAGCGTACGGCGCCTTGTCGATATTTTCATCGATGGATTGCGCCGCGGGGCCGGAACCGCGCGCGGCACGGCCGCGTCATCGGAGGAATAGGATTTTCTCTGTCGGTGATCCGGCGCTTGAACGAGATGGCCGCGTCGATAGCGGCGGCAAGGTCCGGCTCGGCGTGATGCCGGGCGCGGCGCATCGCGGAAAGGCTGGTGATCGCCACCCGATCGGCATGCGCGCTTCGTGCCGGGAAGGGTGCGGAACCGGACAGGCGGCTTCTCACATGCAGCGGCGATTCTGGTTGCGGCCCAACGCCGTCACTCCCGGTTGTCCTGAACTTTCTTGATTGAGGTCATTCCTTTACCGGTTAAATTGACCGGATGGTCAAGCGATCTGGCATGGCCTTCGCCATAAAGGCTGAGATCGGCGATCCGGAGGCGAAGACATTCACCTTCGCGGCGCAAAAGACGATGTATGGCGGCAAGCGCGTCGCCGAAGGCGACACTATTTTCCTCTTCGCGAGTGAGAACGGGGGTGGCCACGGCCTGATCGCGCGGGGCGTCATCACGTCGGCCGAAGCGGTCGCAAGGAAGCCCGGCATCGCCCGCCAAACACCACGTGTAAGCATCACTGTCAGACGCTCGGCGCTCGCCAAGCGATCATTGGGTCGGCGCGAACTGAAGCGATTCGTTGACTGGCAGGACGGCCAGCCGGAGACCGAGCTCAACTTCAAGTTCTACCGTCAGGCCACGAACAAGATCGTGGGTATCACCGATCAAACAGCTTCATTCCTCGAGGGATTCTTCTAGAGCGGGTGCGTTCGCTTCCGCTCACGCATCCCACTCAAAAGCCGTGCCGCAGGCCGTCGCGCGTCCTGCCACCAGCTTCCCACCCCCAACCCGACTTCAAACCGGCCCAACACCGCCCCTTCTGCCTGGCTTGCTCGGCTCGGGCGCGGATATGTAA
>DASZQO010000040.1:0-6348 GCA_035549615.1 Acetobacteraceae bacterium | reverse complement strand
GAGATCAAGGATCCGGCGTGGCCGCAGCGGCGCCAATGTTTCGAGCGCGAGCAGGCAGCCGCGCGTCGAGCCGTGCTCGCCAGAGCCGAAGGCCATGCCGGCATCGAGCACCAGCGAGATCCGCCCGGTCGCTTTCTTTCGAGCAAGATGGCTGCCGCGGATCGCGAACCGGGCGCCGATCCGTTGCTCGGGAAAAGCCTCGCGCACACGGGCGAGCCAGCCGGCCTCAGGGATCGGGCAGCGCTCTGGCGCGCAGGTGACGCCGCTTGCCGCCGCGGCCAGCGCCAGCGCTAGCGCGAGCCCGGTCTCATCTTCAGTCTCATTTCCGGTCTTGCCGCCGCTGGCGATGCGCACGCCCTCGATTTCCACCTGCCCGTCAGGCGCGGAAAAACGCGCAACGCTTCGGCAATGCGCGGCAAGCGCCGCCTCATAGGCAGCGGCGGCGTGCTCGGGGAGACGGAGGCGGAGGGTTTCGAGCCTGATGCTCACGCCGGTTCGACGAAGCGGTCGAGCACGCGTTTGCGCCCCTCCTTCTCGAACTCGATATCGAGCCGGTCCTCATCGGAGCCGGTGACGGTGCCGTAGCCGAATTTCTGATGGAACACCCGCGCGCCGACGGCGATCGGCGTGCCACGCCTTTGCTGGCGGACCGCTCCCTGCATCCCCGCCGGAACGTCCCGCACGCGCGGGATGCGCGCTGAGGGGAAGCCGGCCGAGAACACGGGCGCGGCCGTCAGCGCTGCCTCGCGCTCGAGCAGGGCCGCGCCGGAACGCGCGATGGCCTCTGCGGGCAGTTCGTCGAGGAAGCGGCTTGGGAACGCATTCTGCCAGCCGGAGTAGAAGCGCCGGAAGCCGACATGGCTCACAATGGCCCGCGTCCGCGCCCGCGTCAGCCCAACATAGGCGAGCCTCCGCTCCTCCTCGAGCGCCTTCGTTCCCGCCTCTTCGAGCGCGCGCTGATGGGGGAAAAGCCCTTCCTCCCAGCCCGGCAGGAAGACCGTATCGAACTCGAGCCCCTTGGCGGCATGGAGGGTCATCAGGCTGACCCGGTCACCCGCGGCATTCTCGTCATTTTCCATTACCAGGCTCACATGGTCGAGGAAACCCTCCAGGGTCTCGAAGTCGGCCATGGCGCGCCCAAGCTCGCGCAGATTCTCGATCCGGCCAGGGGCTTCGGGCGATCGGTCCTTCTCAAGCATATTGAGATAGCCGGATTCATCGAGGATCGCCTTGAGCGCGACCACGTGACCATCGCGCGCGAGCACCGCGCGCCAGCGCGCGAAGCCGGCGAGCAGGGAGGCAAGGGCTTCGCGCACGCGCCCGGAAAGGGCTCCGGCCTCGTTGAGCGCTTCCGCCGCCGCGGCAAGCGGTGTGGCGTCCGCGCGTGCCCGCTCATGCAGCTTGCGCAGCGCCGCATCGCCTAGGCCGCGCTTCGGCACGTTCAGGATGCGCTCGAACGCAAGATCATCGCCCGGCCGCAGCGTGGCGCGCAGATAGGCGATCGCGTCGCGAATCTCCGCCCGCTCATAGAAGCGGAGCCCGCCCACCACGCGATAGGGAATTGCCCAGGCGATCAGCCGTTCCTCGAAAGCCCGGGTCTGAAAGCTCGCGCGCACAAGGATCGCGATCTCCGCGAGAGAATGGCCCTCCGAGCGCAGCCGCTCGATGCGCAGGCCGACCATCCGCGCTTCCTCATCCGAATCGCGAAGCCCGATCACGGCGACTTTTTCGCCATCGCTCTCGGTGCGGCCGGCACGCAGCGTCTTGCCGAGCCTTCCTTCATTATGGGCGATCAGTGAGGCGGCGGCGGCGAGGATCGGCGCGGTGCTGCGGTAATTGGCCTCGAGCCGCACCACCTGCGCACCCGGAAAATCCTGCTCGAAGCGGAGGATATTCTCTACTTCCGCGCCGCGCCAGGAGTAGATGCTCTGATCATCGTCGCCGACACAGCAGATGTTGCGATGTTCCTGCGCAAGCAGACGGAGCCAGAGGTACTGGACCAGATTGGTGTCCTGATACTCGTCCACCAGGATATAGCGGAGGTTCCTCTGGTAAGCGGCGAGCACATCGGGATGGGTGCGGAGAAGCTCGGTCGTGTGCAACAGAAGATCGCCGAAATCGACGGCGTTCACGGCGGCCAGCCGCTCCTGATAGGCGGCATAGAGGGCACGCGCCTTTCCTTGCGCGAAATCCGTATCCTCAGCGGGCGTGATGCGCGAAGGCGTCAGGCCGCGATCCTTCCAGCGCTGGATCTGGCCCATCAGCACGGGCGGAGGAAAACGGTGGAGATCGAGCCCGGCTTGCTGCATCAGCGGCTTCAGCAGGCGAAGTTGATCGTCGGTATCGAGGATCGAGAAACCCGGCTGAAGGCCAGCCAGCGCGGCGTGCCGGCGCAGCATGCGCGCGCCGAGCGCATGGAAGGTGCCGAGCCAGAGTCCCTCCACCGGCGTGCCGAGCATGGCGGCGACCCGCTCACGCATCTCGCGCGCGGCCTTATTGGTGAAGGTCACCGCCAGCACCTGGGAGGGCCAGGCCCGCTTGGTAAGAAGAATATGGGCGAAGCGGGTGGTCAGCACCCGCGTCTTGCCGGTGCCCGCGCCGGCCAGCACCAGCAATGGCCCGTCGAGCGTTTCCACGGCCAGGCGCTGCTCCGGGTTCAGCCGGGCCAGGTAGTCGCTCATCGGGCCGAATCGGGTGGGCGGATCATTGCCGGCATATAAGGCCGCCTTCCGAGTCCGGCCAATGTGTGCCGGCCTCTTCCTTTGCTCAGGGCGCCTTCGCAGCAGGCGCCGGCCGCACGCCGAGGATATGCGCGATCGCGTAGGTAAGGTCGGGCCGGTTCAGCGTATAGAAATGAAACTCGTCCACACCGTTGGCCTGCAGCAGGCGGACCTGCTCGGCCGCGACCACGGCCGCCACCATCCGCCGCGTTTCCGGATCGTTTTCGGTGCCCTCGAAGAGCTCGCCAAGCCATGCCGGCACACTCGCCCCGCAAAGGGCGGAGAAGCGAACCGCCTGGGCATAGTTGGAAACTGGCATGATGCCGGGCACGATCGGGGCGGTGATGCCGGCCGTGAGGCAGCGGTCAAGGAAGCGGAGATAGACGGCGGTATCGAAGAAATACTGGGTGATCGCCCGGCTCGCCCCGGCATCCAGCTTGCGCTTGAGATTGTCGAGGTCGGCGCCCGGGCTGAGCGCCTCAGGATGGGTCTCGGGATAGGCGGCGACCGAGATCTCGAAATCGGCGACCCTGCGGAGAAGGGCCACGAGATCGGCGGCATAGGCGCAGCCTTCCGGATGCGGCACGTAGCGTGTCCCCGGCGGCGGATCGCCGCGCAGGGCGACGATGTGCCGCACGCCTGCCTCCCAGTAGCGGCGGGCGATCGCGGTGATCTCGCTCCGGCTCGCGCCGATGCACGTGAGGTGGGCGGCCGGAACCAGAGACGTTTCGTGAACGATACGGAGTACGGTTGTGTGGGTGCGCTCCTGGGTCGTGCCGCCGGCTCCGTAGGTGACGGAGACGAAGCGTGGGGCGAGCGGTTCGAGCCGGCGGATACAGGCCCAGAGCTGTGCCTCGAGTGCCTCGCTCCGCGGGGGGAAGAACTCGAAGGAAAGAAGCGGCGGCGGCTCGCGCGAAGAGCGGCTTGGCAGCGGCCCGATACGCGGCCCGGTCAGCCAGCGTTCCAGCGTGCTCTGGCTTGCCGGCAGGCCTGGGCGGAGGAAGGAGGAAGTCATACTCCCCTCTTGGCGCGGATGCCCTTCATGGGCAAGTCGCTCGGCAAGCGGTTGGCTGGGCAAGAGGCGGGGCACGGGCCTCTCTTGTGCCTGCTGAGCGGTTGCGCGCCGCGGGCGATTTCCCGCTATGGTTTCCCGCCGGGCGCAATCCGCTCTACAAGAGCCAGACCGCCGACCGGGGAGGCTTCCGGAGCCTGGGAGCCGTGATGGAGCTGCGATGCGCTTTTTTCGTCTTCTCTTCGCCCTCGCTCTCTCCCTGCCGATGCTTGCCGCCTGCGCCACCCCGCCGCCGGCGAGCCAGCCGGAAGCCCTGGCCGACTACCGGGAGACGAACGATCCCCTCGAGCCTACCAACCGGGTCATTTACGAGGTGAGCAATGACATCGCGGACATCACCTTGACCCCGGCGGCGCGTGCCTATCGCTGGGCCCTGCCGGAGGGGGTGCGCAACTCGGTCTCAAACGTCCTTTCCAATCTCGGCAGCCCCGTCCGCTTCGGCAATGATGTGCTGCAGTTCAAATCCCGGCGGGCTGGCGACACGCTGATGCGGTTCGTGATCAATTCCACGCTCGGCCTCGGCGGCATCTTCGATATCGCCTCCGGCTGGGGCTATCCTTCGCATCCGTCGGATTTCGGGATGACCCTCGCCGTCTGGGGCACGCCGCCCGGGCCTTATCTCTTTCTGCCCTTGCTCGGCCCGACCGATCCGCGTGATGTCGTGGGTTTCGCGGCCGATACGGCGGCCAACCCGGTGCGGGGCATGGGCAGCGGGCCCGGCATCACCGTCTTCAACTGGCTGACGCTGGGCACCACGACGATTTCGGAATATGCGGACAATCTGCCCGCCATCAATGAAGTGAAGCGCACGGCGCTTGATCCTTACGCTACATTCCGTAGCCTCTATCGCCAGCATCGGGCTGCGCAAATCGCAGCCGCGAAGAAAGACCGGCCAGCAACCATCCCGGTCTGGTTCAGTCTGCCGACCAAGCAACAGAGCGAGTGAGCTGATGCCGACACGCCGCAGCCTGTTTCTCTCCGTGCCGTTGATCCTGGCGGGAACCGCCGCGCTCGCTGCCGACGAGGCGAGCATGGCAGCGGACTTCGTCAGGCAGACGGGGGATGCGATCCTCAGGATCGTGAACGGCTCCGGGTCGATGGCGGACAAGCGCGCCCAGCTCACCGCGATCGTGAACAATGCCGTGGATGTCGACGGGATCGGGCGGTTCGAGCTTGGCCGGTTCTGGCCCATCGCGACACCGGAGCAGCGCCAGACCTACCTTTCCCTCTTCCGCCAATATCTGGTGTTCAATGTCACCGGCCGGCTCGGCCAATACAAGGGATCGAGCTTCACGATCGACCGCAGCGAGCCGCTGAACGGAGATATCGCGGTTTCGACCACCATTCACACGCCTGGCCAGCCGACCGCGGACATGCAATGGATCGTGAGCTTCGCCTCCGGCAAGCCGCAGATTGTCGATCTTGTCGCCGAAGGCACGAGCATGCGCGTCACCCAGCGCAGCGATTACGCGAGCGTGATCACCCGCAATGGGGGAGAGAATGTGCAGGCGCTGATCGATGCGCTGCGCCAGCAGCTTTCGCGCATGCAAGGCAGTGGCTGAAAGCCCGCATCAGAACGCGACCATGGTGGCCGTCGGACGTGCCTTTCTGCGTCTGCGGCGCTCACGGCCTTAGCTCTGAGCGCGAGCGACCGCATCGCGCTCTATGCCGCACTGCGCTCGATCAGCTCGATCCGCACATTCTCGGGGCCACGCACGAAAGCGGTCTGCGTGCCGGGGCGCGGGGATGCGAGATCGGCCGTGAATTCTGCGCCCTTGCGCTTGAGCTCGGCGACGACCGTCTCGATCCCCGTGACCGCGAGTCCGATATGCTCGAGCCCGAGATAGGGCGGCTCGGGCGCCGCGCGCGTGCCGGAGGGCACCGCCTCGATGAAAAGGCGCACCCCGCCAAGCTCGATGATGACACGAAGTTTTCCCGCATTGTCCATCGTGCCAAGCCGGCGCGCACCGAACATCTCCTCGTAAAAGCGAGCCGCCTTGTCGGGATCGAGGCTGCGGAGATGGAAATGATCGCAGCGAAATTCCGTCATCGGTTTTCTCCGTTGAATTGCTGAAGCACGGCATCGGTCTCCGCAGCGATGGGCAGGCTTCCCTGGCTTCCGGCGCGCGCGCAGCAGAGGCCGGCGGCCGCGATGGCACGCGCCAGCCCTTCTCTCAGCCCGCAGCCCCGATCGAGCGCGGCGGCGAGCACGCCGGCCAGGCAGTCGCCGGCGCCGGTGGTGTCGATCACATTCACGGGAAAAGCGGGCAGGCGGATCCTCTCGCCCCACCCCGCCGCCTCGGCCCCGCCGGCGCCGAGCGTGCGCACAACGGCGATGCCGAGCTTCGCCGCGAGTGATGGCGCGTCCGCCGCCGTGCCAAGGTTCCCCGCAAGCCAGCCGGCCTCGTCTTCATTGACCAGCAGGAGGTCGAGTGCGGCCAGGACATCGGCGGGAAGCCGCCGGGGCGGAGCGAGGTTCAGCAGGATACGGGCTCCACGCGCGCGGGCACGGCGGACCAGGGTGGCCGTTTCGTCCGGGTCGCACTCCATCTGCAG
>DASZQO010000039.1:0-8700 GCA_035549615.1 Acetobacteraceae bacterium | reverse complement strand
ATCAATTCACCGTCTCGGTCATCCTCAGCCATGGCGACCAGGAGCATCGCTACGAGACGCGCTTCACCGAGCGCGACGAGGACCATCATCGCCATCAAGAGACACATGATCTTAGCCCCGATCCCGAGCGCGATCCGCTGTACCTGCCGCTGCGCGGCGATGTCGCGGTACTCACGCGCCATTTTCATGTGCACCGTCACGGATCACAGGTGGTTCATGCGCACTGGCACGATCATACGGCGCAATCCTCGCATGAGCTGACGGAGGCAGAAGATGCCGAGCCCCCGCTGCACGAGCATCGGCACAGGATGAAGAGGCGCACCGCGCTGCTGCTGATCCTGGGATCCTCACCGATGGTCGAAGGCATTCCCACCTTCTTTGCGGCGGGGCGTTACGGCTTCGGCCTCATCCTGACGATGGCCGGCCTCTTCGCGCTCTGCACGATCGCGACATACGCGCTGCTCTGCGTTTGTTCCGCCGCCGGGTTGCAGCGCGTGCGGCTTGGATCCATCGAGCGCCATGGCGAGGTGCTGAGCGGCGCCTTCATCGCGATCATCGGCCTTGTCTTCGGTCTTGGGGTGGCTTTCTGAGGCTCTTGATCATTAGAAAGATCGTTCTTTCTTGAAAGAAAGAACCAAAGAACTTTTTCCTTTTATTCGGAGTCCCCGGCCGGCGTCTGGTCCGGAAAACGAAGCGAAGTCTTTTGGTTTCTTTTCCTTCAGAAAAAGAAGCTTCCTTCTCTCCGAGACCTCATCGAAGTGCGAAACCCTTCCTAGGGCGGGCAGAGCGAAGCGGTGGTAAGGCTTCAGGAATTGCGGCGGTGCAGGCGCCGCCATGCGGCCGGGGACCAGCCCGTTTCCTTTCTGAAGGCTGCGCCGAAGGCACTTTGATTTCCAAATCCGACCGCGCGGGCGATCAGGCTCAGGCTCAGATCCCGATCGAGGAGCAATGACTTCGCCCGATCCACACGCTGGCGGCGGAACCAGGCGTGCGGAGAGATCCCCATCGAGCGTTTGAAGGCGGAGGAGAAATGCGCGAGCGAGAGGTTGGCGATGCCCGCGACCTCGGAAAGTGAGACATCCTCGGCCAGCCGGCTCGCCATGTATTCGCAGACGCGATGAAGAACGGCGGGAGCGAGCCCACCGCGCTGGAGGACCCGGACGGGAGTCGTGATGTTCGAAAGGGTCCTGACGACGTGCAGGGCCAGGAATGCGATCGCCGTTTCGGCATAGAGAAGCCCCTGCCGCGCTTCGCTCGCACATTCCTCATAGATCGCCGAAGCGAGAACCCAGGTAAGGGGATGATTGTAATCCCATGCCTCAATGATCTCGGCGCTACACAAATGCTGAAGCTCCGCGACGCGGAGGACGTAGTGCGGCGCGAATTCCATCGCCAGGAATTTGTAGTTCGATTTCTCCGCGATACGGAACGCGACAGCGGTTTCAGGCGGGAGAATGAGCCCATAGCGCGGCCGGTTGCGATAGGACCGGAGCTGTTTTCCCGATTGCGCATCCGCCTCGGCGCGGCCGCCATTCCACGAGAAATGCAGCTCGAGCGAGCGCGTGCGGACTTCCGCGGCGCCGGCGACCGAGACAATCGCGTGCGCCGCCGCCGTGCCGCCCTCCCACGTGATCTCTCGCGAGCGCGCCACCTTTCCTCGGACATCCGACCAGATCGTATCCCGGTGCCCAGGCGCGCTGAACATGGGGACGGGCGGAGCCGGGTCTCTTTTGAGATCAGGAGGATCATGGGAACCGGCTGCCGGCGACATGGTCTGCCTTCCATAGATTAATCAAGGCAGGATAGAGGAACAGGAGCCAGATTAAAAACGAAACCGCCGCCCTGCCGCGAACCTTCGATGAATATCGTGAAACTACGATGAACGCCGATTTGTGCGCAAGCATCCTCTTCTCCGGGATCGGGAACAAGCATAGAGTTCCTGCGCCGATCGATCTCGTGCGCGCTGGCAGCGTCGAGATTGGCCTTCATCCACAAGTCGGCGAAATCGCTCTGGTGGTGACGTCCCAGCGGGCCTCGACAGAAGGCTCGGACAATCGTGACACCGTACCTTCACAGGAATGAGCGATGGCAAATCTCGACATCACGATTCCGCGGTCCCTCGTGGCTGCGTTGAACGCGGAGGCCGAGCGCACAAAACGCGCGGTTTCCTCTGTCATCACCGCCGCGCTTTCTCAATATCTTGGCATCACCCTGCATACGCTGTTTCAGGTCTCGACCTCCGGCGCCCTGGTCGCCGGCGTCTATGAGCGGGAGGTGAGTGTCCGCTCGATCCTGGAGCATGGTGATTTCGGGCTCGGCACCTTCGCCCATCTCGACGGGGAAATGGTGGTGCTGGATGGGCACGCTTTTCAGATAAAGGGAAGCGGCGAGGTAAGCGAGGCCGGGCCCGATGCGGGCGCGCCTTTCGCTGTCGTCACGCGCTTCAACCCCGAGATCGATACGCAGTCCGATCCGGTCACCAATTCCGCAGATCTCGAGAAAAGCTGCAGCCAATACCGCAATTCCGGCAATATATTCTATGCCTTGCGGCTGGACGGGCATTTCACGCGGGTACGCACGCGCGCGGTCAATCCGCCCGCGCCCCATACGCGGCTTGTGGATGCTGCCCGTGCGCAGAGCGAGTTTACGTTCGAGGATCTCGAGGGAACCTTGGTCGGCCTCTGGTCGCCCGGCTTTTCAAGCACCTTCTCCATTCCCGGCTATCACTTCCATTTCCTCTCGGAGGACCGCAAGCATGGCGGGCATCTGCTCGATGTCGTGGCTGGTCCGCTCCGGCTCCGGGTCGAGGCGCTGACGGATTTCCATCTGGCGCTTCCTGAATCGGAAGCCTTCCTCAAAGCGGATCTCAGCAAGAGCACGACGGAAGAGCTTGCCTACGCCGAACATTCCCACTAGCAGCTCCAGGAATCCCACAATGGACAGAGAGATAGAACTCGCCGCGCAGAGCGGCGCGGCGCTGGTCGTGCAGACGCTCGAGACGCAGGGGGTAACCCATATCTTCGGTGTTCCCGGTGGAAAAATCGATACGGTCTTCAATGCGCTCGCCGACTCAAAGATCGAGACGGTCGTCTGCCGGCATGAGCAGAATGCGGCTTTCATCGCCGGCGGGATCGGTCGCATGACGGGCAAGGCCGGTGTTGCCATCGCGACCTCGGGGCCGGGGGTCTCCAATCTGACAACAGGACTTTCCACGGCCTATTCCGAGGGCGACCCGGTTGTGGCGCTGGGGGGCGCCGTTTCGGTTGCCGAATCCCTCAAGCATGTTCATCAGACGATGGACGCTGTTTCGATCATGCGACCGGTGACCAAATACTCTGCCAGCGTCGGGTCCCCCGACCAGGTGAGCGAAGTGCTGGCCAATGCCTTCCGGGCCGCCGAATCCGGCCGGCCGGGCGCGGCCTATGTCAATCTGCCCCAGGATGTGATGATGGCACGCTGCCAGCATGCACCTTTGCGGCCGCCGGCTTTCGCGGGGCCCGGCCCGGCCGACGCGAAGGCGATCGAGGAGGCGGCCCGCCTTATCCGCGTGGCGGCAGCGCCGGTCGTGCTGCTCGGCATGCAGGCGAGCAGGCCCGCCTGTGAAGGCGCACTCCGGGAATTTCTGGGCAAGAATCATCTTCCCGTGGTCGGCACCTTCCAGGCCGCCGGCGCCGTGGGCGCCATGCTGTTCGAGAACTTCGGCGGGCGGGTTGGGCAGATCGCGAACCAGCCGGCCGATGCGCTGCTGCACTCGGCCGATCTCGTCATCACGGTGGGGTATGATCCAGTCGAATATTGGCCGCCGCTATGGAACGGCGATAGCCCGCGCGCGATCATCCATATCGACGTGCTGCCGGCGACATTGGACAACTGCTATCGGCCAAGCGTGGAGCTGACCGGCGATATTGCCCAGACTCTGGCGGCACTGACGCAGCACGTGCAAAGGGCGCGGATGGCGGCGCCTTCCAGGGAGATTCTGGAAGAGATCGCCACACAGCGCAGGCTGTTCGCCGAGCGGGCGAAAGCCCATGGCGGAACGCCGATCCATCCTTTGCGGCTCATCTGCGAGCTGCGGCCATTCGTGGGCGGCGACACGACGGTCTGCCTCGATATGGGTTCGTTTCATCTCTGGATCGCCCATCATCTGCACAGTTTCCGGCCCCGGCAGGTGCTGATCTCGAACGGGCAGCAGACCCTGGGGGTTGCCCTGCCCTGGGCCATTGCCGCCTCGATCGTGCGGCCAGCAGAGAAGATCCTCTCGATCTCGGGCGATGGCGGCTTCCTTTTTTCCTCGATGGAGCTGGAGACCGCGGTGCGGCGGCAAGCCCATATCGTGCACATGGTCTGGGTCGATGGTTCGTACGACATGGTCGGCACCCAGGAGAAGCTTAAATATGGCCGCACGTCGGGTGTCGATTTCGGCCCTATCGATTATGTCAAATATGCCGATTCGTTCGGCGCGACAGGTTTCATGATCCATGAGCCGGATGAGATCGGACCGGTCATGACGAGGGCATTCGAAACACCGGGGCCGGTGATCGTCGGTGTTCCGGTGGATTACCGCGACAATCACGCACTCTTCGAATTGGTCCACCGGGACGCCATTCACTAAAACAAGACGAGATCGCTCGCGCTCACCCGTCTCGCTCCTGATCCTTGTTTCCCCGCGTGAATCAGATCTCCGGCATTCCCGCCTCCGATCATCGCGCTCTCATCGCAGCTCCCTCCACGGCATGCTCAGCCAGGGCAGGGAACCATCGTCCGTCACCACAATGGAGAACATTCCATGCAGCAATTCGCGCGCGTGCTCACTGACAAGGGCGTTGTCCCCGCCATCCTGAAAGGGAATGAACATCTGGACCTGCGCCCGGTGGTGTCCGACATCACCCCGGATGCCATCGCCTCCGGCGCCCTGGCCCATATCGATACGGCCGGCCTCTCGCCCATCAGCGGCGATTTCACCTATCTTGCCCCGATCGCCGGCATTCGGCAGATCGCGGCGACCGGCTTCAACTATAAGAAACATATCGAGGAATTCAAAATGAAGCCGCCGAAGGAACCGGAAGTGTTTCTGAAGGCGATCGGCTCCCTGATTGGACCGTTTGATCCCATTTCCCGCGGCCCCAACCATGGCGTGAAGCTGGATTGGGAAACGGAGCTCGCGGTCGTCATCGGCCGCGAGGCGAAGGACATTTCCGCCGCCGAGGCTGCCAGCCATATTTTCGGATATGTCTGTCTGAACGACGTCTCGGACCGGACGACGCAGGTGGATGAAGCGGGGCAGCAACATCTCGTCCGTGCCAAGTCACGGCCGACCTACACCCCCATCGGCCCCTATCTGACGACCGGCATCGACGGGATGAATCTGGATGTCTGGACCAGGCTGAACGGCAAGTACGAGCAGCAGGGCAATACCAGCGACATGCTGTTTAGCGTCACCGAAATGGTGGCCTATTTCTCGACCCACATGGCGCTGTTGCCGGGCGACCTTCTGGCAACCGGAACGCCGCCCGGTGTCGGCTTCGGCAAAAACCGCTACATGGCGGTGGGCGACGTTCTGGAATGTGGCATCGCCGATCTCGGTTCGCAAAGGCACGAGATTCGACCCTAGATTTCTGCCTCGCCCGAGAGCGGCGGCATGCCGTGCCGCTGCTCTCGGGACGATCAAGGGACGATGGATAGAGGCCGGCCAGCCCCGAGGCGAAGCGCCTTACGCGCGAAGTGCCGGGACCACTTTGCTTTGGGAACCAGTATGGTATGGCTAATGTCCGCCGCCGGGACAGATTGCCTTAAGAGGGAAGTCGGGCGCGCCATTTTCGCGCTGCCAAAAAACGCTTCGATGGGCGGTGGTGGAGAAGGCGGATCAAGGAGAGAACAAAATGATTCGTTGCGTTCGCATCTGGACCGGAGAGGATGGAAATTCCCATTTCGAGGAGGGTACCATCGCTTTCTCGGCCGGTGCGCGGGGCGATCGCGTCACCGCGGCAGTCAGTGCCGTCAATGTCTCTTTTCAGGAGACCGAGTCGGGCGGTTCCTATGCCTGGCATCAGGACCCGGTTCCGCGGCTGGTCATTACATTGGGCGGCACGCTTGAGTTCGAGACCCGCGGCGGTGGGAAATTCGTGATCAGGCCCGGCGATATTCTTCTGGCTGAGGACAATTCCGGGACCGGCCATCGCTGGAAGCTGATCGGAGATGAGCCGTGGCGGCGGGTCTATGTGGTGTATCAACCGGGCGCGGCTCTGCCGTTCAAGGCCGCCGCAAAATCCTGACCGCCGGGAGATCCTTCATGCCAATTGCCAACGGCGACAAAGTGGATGTGGCGCTCATCGGCGCCGGAATCATGAGCGCGACACTCGGCACCGTTCTCAAGGAGCTTGAGCCTTCCCTGACGGTCAGCCTGTTCGAGGCGCTTGACGATTGCGCGCAGGAGAGCTCCGAGGCCTGGAACAATGCCGGGACGGGACATGCCGCGAATTGCGAGCTGAACTACACGCCGCAGCGCGCGGATGGCAGCATCGATATCTCGAAAGCCCTGGACGTCAACACGGAGTTCGACATCTCCCGCCAGCTCTGGACCCATCTCGTCAGGAAGGGCGCGATTCCCGATCCGCGGGAATTCATCCATCCCTGCCCGCATATGAGCTTTGTCTGGGGGAAGGAGAATGTCGCCTTCCTGCGCCGGCGCTACGCGGAGATGTCCGCCCATCATTGCTATCATGGCATGGAATATAGCGAGGACCGGGCGACGATCGCCCAATGGGCGCCGCTGATCATCGCCGGGCGGGAAGAGAACCAGGAAATCGCGGCGACGCGCATCGTGACTGGCACTGATGTCGATTACGGGGCCCTCACGCATCTTCTCGTGGCACAGCTTTCGGCGCAAAGCGGGTTCTCCGTTCACTACAACCGGCAGGTGATCGGCCTGGAACGCGACAGTGACGGACGCTGGCTGGTGACCGCGGAGGACGCCCAGGACAAGACGCGCCAGACCGTGGCAGCGAAATTCGTCTTCATCGGGGCCGGCGGGGCTTCGCTCGATCTGCTGCAGCGATCCGGCATTCCGGAAGGAAAAGGATATGGCGGCTTCCCGGTCAGCGGGATCTGGCTCCGCTGCGATATCGATGCGGTGAGCGGACAGCATCATGCCAAGGTCTATGGCAAGGCGGCGGAGGGCTCGCCGCCCATGTCGGTGCCGCACCTCGATACGCGGATCATCGCGGGAAGGAAGCACCTGCTGTTCGGCCCTTATGCCGGCTTTTCAACAAAATTTCTCAAGCACGGGTCTATGACGGATCTGTTCCGTTCGATCACCTTCGACAATATCGGTCCCCTTCTCGACGTCGCGCGGGACAATTTCGCTCTGACCGAATATCTCGTCGGCCAGGTTCTTCAGAGCGCCAGCCATCAGTTCGCCCTGCTTCGCCAGTTCTTCCCCCATGCCGCCCGCGCCGACTGGAGGGAGGCGGTCGCCGGGCAGCGCGTGCAGATCATCAAGCCGGACCGCGAACGGGGCGGCGTGCTCGAATTCGGAACGGAACTGGTGCCGTCGGAGGACAAGTCGCTCGTGGCGCTGCTCGGCGCCTCTCCGGGCGCTTCAACGGCTGCCTTCATCGCCATGCATGTCCTTGGGTTATGCTTTGCCGAGAAGCTTTCGAATGACGGCTGGCTGCCAGGGCTGAAACGGATGATCCCGACCTATGGAATCGACCTGAAGTCGGACGCGGACGCCTGCCGCCATATCCGCGCCGAGACTGCGGCGGCTCTGAAGATCGAGAACGTCTGATCCCGGCAGACGCGGCAGCCGATTCCGGCTCACCGCGAGCCACTCCCCTGTTCTGGGTCTCTCGCCCGTCGGATTGGTATGCGGGCGCCCCGGCTCTTTCGTTTTGCCGCCTGATTCATGCCTTCGTCGGTCCCGCTTCAATGGGCAAGGAGCAAGGGCAGCAGGCCGCTGCCGATGACGTCCCGCGTGGCGCCGCCGAAAATCATCTCCTGCCAGGGGGCGCGGCCATAGCCGCCGAGGACGAGAAGATCCGCGCCTTCCTCGCGGGCGGCCGAGAGAAGCTCTTTCCCCGCGGCCGCCGGCAGCATCAGGGGCGCGCGGCAGAGCCGGGACGCGATATCGTGGGCGCGGAGATAGGCCTGCACATCATCCGCCCCCTGCCCGCCCCGCTCGCCGAGCATGAGCAGGATCGTTTCGCGGGCACGGTGGAGGAAAGGCAGAGCTGCCACCAGAGCGCGCACGGCGGCGGCAGAGCCGTTCCAGGCGACGGCGACGCTCCTGCCCACGCTGTCGGGCGCCGTGGCGGGGACGAGAAGGGCGGGACGGCCGGAACGGATGAGGATCTCCTCAATCGTGTCGGTATGCGGCTCGTCGATGACGCGGCCGGAGCGGCCGAGGATGACGAGATCGAAGAAACGGGCATGCCGCGAGAGGAACGCTGCCGCATCGCCGGTTTCTTCCCGGAAGATCGCGCTTTGCCCGGCAGGCGCAAGGTTGGCCGCGAGAGGCAAGCCATGGCGGGCGGCAGCGGCGATGAAGCCCGCGCGTGTCTGCTCCGCCCTTGTTTCGATGGCGGCGGACACGTCCTCGGCCCAGCGCGCATCGGCCGCCGCCAGACCCTCGGCACCCGCGCCGATGAGAAAGCCGGTGATGTCCGTCCGCACATGCAGGGCTTCAAGATGGGCGCCGAAGAG
>DASZQO010000038.1:0-4324 GCA_035549615.1 Acetobacteraceae bacterium | reverse complement strand
CCAATCCCCGCGGCGGGCCGGAGAAGCGACGGCCGGAATGGTGCGGTCGGCCAGCGCCGTGGCGATATCCGTGGCGAAGGTCCGGCTCGCCATATCGGAGAGGAGCGCGGTGGGCGGGGCGGGCACCGCGAGCAAGGGCGGGGGCGGGACGGCAAGGCGAAGCGCCGCTGCCCCCGGATTGCCCTGAAAGGGTCGGGGGAAGTCGCCGCAGCCGGCGAGAAGGAGGGGCACAAGCAGGAGCGGCCAGGCCCTCATGAAGCGGGCAGCATGATCAGCGAGATCTGGTGCCCGATCGGGCCGCCCCCGGCCAGGGTGCGGCGGCGATGGCTGAAGAAACGCCCGGCATCGGCGGCGGTGTCCGCCGCGAGGGTGGTGACAGAGCCAAGGCCGGCAGCGGTGAGGCGCGCCGCGCAGTATCCCGGCAGATCGAAGAACCAGCGATCCTCGCGGCGCCCCGGCGCGAAGAACCGTTCGTCTCCCGCATCATGACCGAGCACGGCATCGCGGAGATCCGGGCCAACTTCGTAGGAAGGCTGATGAATCGCAGGGCCGATCGCAGCGCGAATGCGCGCCGGCATGGCGCCAAGGGATCGCATGGCGGCGAGCGTTGCCTCGAGCACGCCCGCAACGGCACCACGCCAGCCAGCATGCGCGGCACCGATGACTCCGGCCTCGGCATCGGCGAGCAGCACCGGAGCGCAATCTGCGGTGACGATGCCGAGAACCGCTCCGGGCCGGCTGCTCACCATAGCGTCCGCCTTTGGTTCTGCGCCCGGATCCCATGCGGAGGCACCGACAGCCATGACTTCTGCCCCATGCACCTGCTTGAGCACAAAGAGCCGGGCGGGATCGGCGCCGATCGCGCGCGCGGCCCGTGAGCGATTCTCGAGCACGGCCTCGTACACGTCGCCAGTGGCGAGCCCGCAATTGAGCGTCGCGTAAGGGCCGGAGGAGACGCCGCCCTGGCGGGTGAAGAAGCCATGTGGCGCAGCGAGCCCGGCAATGGTGAGGGCGGGAGCGAAGCCGTTCATGGCGAAAATCCAGGCAGTTCGGGCGCATCCGGATGCGAGAGGCCGAGCACCTTGAAGAGCCGGCCCATGGCATCGGGCTCCGTAAGACGGCGGCCGGCGGTGAGCAAAGCGGATGCAACTTCGGGATCCCGCCCCCTCGCGAGCCGGTCAAGGCGCTGGAACAGCCCGAGCCGGGCGAGGAAGAGGCCCTGAGGCAAGGGGCCAGAGATCACCGCTCCGGCATGACGAGCCACGGCGGCGAAGGCCTGAAAATCGACATGCGCGGAGAGATCGGCACGGCCGGGTTCGGCCAGCGGATTGGCCGGCCGGCCGTGACGCAGTGCCTGGAGGCTCTCGCCGGGAGCGCTTTCAGCCGGCCCGTAATCGATGAAAAGGGCGGCGCCCGGGGTCGTCCGGAGCCTCGACCCGATCAGCGCGGCAAGATGGAGCGCGGGTTCACAGCGTTCGAACACGGCTCCCAGGGGCATATCGGGCAGTACCTCGGGAACCAGCGCGGCGGCCGGCTGCTCGAAGAAACGACCGTCATCCGTAACGAAGCGCTCGGTCCAGCCGGAGGGGCGATGGATGAACTGGCGGATCGGCAGGGCGTCGAGAAACTCATTCGCAAGCAGCAGCATCGGGCCCGGCGGCACATCCTCAAACGCCGGGTGCCAGGTGGCTTCGGGCAGAAGCTCCTTCTGCGCCTTACGCAAGGTGGACGAGGTTTCGACCAGGTGAAGCCGGAGCGCTGCGCGAAAGTCCGGCGCCGCCTTGGCCGCAGCGCGCAGTGCGTCCGCCATCAGCGTGCCGCGCCCTGGACCGAGTTCGACCAGCAGAACGGGGTCCGGCCGGCCGAGGCCAGCCCAGACGACGGCTGCCCAGAGCCCGAGAATCTCGCCGAAGGCCTGGCAGATCTCGGGCGCAGTCGTGAATTCGCGAAACGGATCGCCCGCTTCGTAATAGCGCGCATTGGCTGCCGCCATGAACTGGTCGAGCCGTTGCATCGGAAGCGTCAAGCGCTTGGGAAAAGCCAGAGACGGACGGACCTCTTGCTCAGGCCGTTCCCTGTCCTGGCTTGGACATCATGCTCTTAATGTCGTCCATGGCTTCGGCGAAGCGCTGGTTGAGAAGCTGGATCGCCTCATTGTTGGAGCGCTGGATCAGATCGCCGAGCTCCTTCATGTTGGTCACCGTGCGCTCATAGGCCTGCTTGATCAGCTCCACCTGACGGGCTGCCTTGGCATGCGGCGTCCCGGGTTCGGCCAGCACCTGAAGCGCCTGGGTGAGCTCGGCGAGACTCTGCTGGATGATCTCCATATGGCGCTTGGCGTATGCCTGCGCGCCTTCAAGCGCGACCCGGTTGGCCCCGCTCAGTGCTTCCATGTTGCGCTGATGGGCGCGGACCAGCGGCTCGACATCACCGATCGAGGGAATCTTGAAGTTGGCGAAGAGGCTGCTGAAGTCCGGGATGCCGGCACCTCCCCCCTTGCCTTGCGATTCTCCGGGTTTTGCTGCCATGGCGCATTCTCCTCTGCCTGGACCCTGCTCTCGCTGGAGAGGGTGGCTGGTCCGCGAAAACCATCGCCTGTTCCGATTGGTTTAGCCCAGCGGCGGACCAGCGGACAGGGTCTCGTCGCTGCCGGTCAGGCCGGGCTCTCTCCTTCCTCGCCATCCTCCTTCGGCGCTGGTTCGTCTGCGGTATCGGTCTTGGGAGAGGGGCCGGCGGCGAACGGTGTCGAGGAGAGCCATCCAGCGGCGCGCTCGGCTTGCCTGAGGGCGGCATCGAGGGCGGCCATGGTGGGAGCGAGGTCCGCCGTATGGTCGCGCTGCCAGGCGCGCAGTGTCCAAACCCAGACGGCGGTCAGGCCCTTCACGCGAAGCCGCCCGGCAAGACCGGTGGTGCTGACGCCCGCGGCGCCAAGGAGCCAGGCCATGCTGGTCTCGGTCAGCAGCGCCAGGAAGAGGACGGTGCGCGGCCGGAAGGGCAGGCTTTCGTGGAGGGCGAGCACCCCCTCGCGGTGGGCCTGGAACACGTCGAGCCGACGCATGAGCAACCCGAACAGGCGATCCCGCACGGTGTCCCCCTCGGCCGCCTCGGCGAGGGAGGCAGTATCGGCCAGCCGGACGAACCGGGCCAGGAGCGCACCGCGCGTCGGGAAGCGCAGCCTGGCGCGGGCAAGGGGCAGGCCGGCGGCGCGCGCGGCGGCGGCGATGCGGAGATTGCGCCAGCCTTCGTTCGCGGCAAGCCGGAAAGCGGCTGCGATCAAGGCGCGGTCGAACGCCTCATCATCGAGCGGGACGGACGGGGAGAGAGAATCGGACATGGGAGCTACCCTGCGAGAGCGCGTGACCGCGCGGTGGCAGCCGCCAGGGCCCGTGAGACGGATTCCGGCCAGGCGCGCTCCTCCATCAGAACCGCCAGCGCCTGTTCGGTCGTGCCCCCGGGACTGGTGACGGCGGCGCGGAGCTGGGCAGCATCTTCGGAGCTTGCATCCAGCAGGGCGCCCGCACCAGAAATCGTCCGCCGGGCGAGGAGTCTGGCAAGGCCTGCCGGAAGCCCCTGCTCCACGCCCGCCCGCTCCAAAAGCTCCGCAAGGAGGAAGACATAGGCGGGACCGCTGCCGGAGAGCGCGGTGACGGCGTCAAGAAGCGCTTCCTCTTCCACCCAGGCGACCTGGCCGACCGCAGCAAGCAAGCTGTCGCAGAGCCGGCGCTGATCGGCATCGACCCCCGGCCCGGCACAGGCAACGGCGGTGCCGGCGCGGATCGCCGCGGGCGTATTCGGCATCGCGCGCACCACCGCCGCGGATGGGCCGAGCGCCGCCCGCATGCCGGTAATGGTCCTGCCGGCCATGATCGAGAGAAAGACGGACTTGCCCGCGAAGGACGTGAAATGCGGCAGGACTGCCGCCGCCTGCTGCGGCTTGACTGCGAGAATGATGGCGGCCGGGGCGAAGCCGGCGGGGATTCCGGCGGCCCCTGGAACGACCGTGACCGGAATCTTTCCCGGCGGGAGCCGGGGCGCCGGATCGACGACGACCGAGGGCGCAAGACCACGCTCGTACCAGGCTGCGAGCATCGCTCCGCCCATCCGCCCGCAGCCGACAAGCAGGAGTGGCGGAAGCGGCAAGCTCATGCGCCGGCTAGCGCGTGATCGCCGGAGGTGGGATCACCGAAGGCGTGAATCACGCGGGAAAACAAAGACCGAGGGCGGGATGGGGGAGCGGAAGCGAACCCTTCCCGCTCGAGAGATCGGAAGCCACCGAACCGTTCGGGCAGGTCACGCCAGCTCCCACCCGAGCGGGCCATACTCA
>DASZQO010000037.1:0-7929 GCA_035549615.1 Acetobacteraceae bacterium | reverse complement strand
CGGGGTGCGGCGTTGGCGCGCCGGCTGGTCGAGCAGCCTTCGCGGTTCCTGCCCACGGTGCAGATCGGGATCAGCCTGGTCGGAATCATCGCGGGGGTCTTCGGCGGCGCGCAGATCGCCGACCGGCTGGCGTTCGCGCTGCGCATCTTTCCCGCCCTCAGGCCATTTGCAGGAACGCTTTCGCTCGTCCTCGTGGTGCTGGTGATCACCTATTTCAGCCTGGTGCTCGGCGAGCTGGTGCCGAAACAGCTGGCTCTTCGCTATGCGGAGCCGGTCGCTTCCTTCGTCGCCGGCCCGCTCGCTTGGCTTGCCCGCGTCGCGAGCCCCGTGGTGTGGCTGCTGAGCGCGTCTTCGGCACTCGTGCTTCGGGTGCTCCGGGTGCCCCGGGTGGCTGCCCCGGCTGTGAGCGAAGAGGAGCTGCGGGCGCTGGTCGCAGAAGGCGCGCAGGCCGGCGTCCTGGAAGAGGAGGAGCAGCACATGATCGAGCGTGTGCTGCGGCTTGCCGACAAGAAGGTGCGGGCGATCATGACGCCGCGGACCGAGGTGGCCTGGCTCGACCGCACCGACCCGCCCGCGGAGCTCAAGGCGACCCTCAAGGCGAGCCCCCACTCGCGCTTCGTTGTCTGCGACGGGACGGTGGACAATGTGGTGGGTGTGGTGCTGGCGAAGGACCTGCTCGACCGGATGCTCGACGGTACGGCGCTTGCGGTGAGCCCGGTGCTGCGCCAGCCGATCGTCGTGCCGGACACGATTTCCGCGCTCGATGCGCTTGAGCGCCTGCGGGACGACCGGGTCGGACTCGCCCTGGTGATGGATGAGTACGGCAGCTTCGAGGGCGTGGTGACCGCGAGCGATCTGCTTGAGGCGATCGTCGGCGAGGCTGCGGAAATCCTGCCTCCCGGCCTGCCGGGCGCGCGGCGGACCGAGGGCGCGCTTCTGTTCGATGGGCTGACCGCCGTCGATGAGGTGAAAGCACGGCTCGGGCTGCCCGATCTGCCGGCCGAGGGGGATTATCACACGCTGGGCGGGCTCCTGCTCGCGCTGCTGCGGCGCGTGCCGCGGGTGGGCGAACGGATCGTCTTTGGCGGCTGGCGGTTCGAGGTGCTGGAGATGGACGGGCGGCGGGTGGCGCGGGTGCAGGTGGTGCTGGAGCCGGCGCCTGCGGAGGGAGGCTCGGAAGCGGGTGGGGCCGGGCCATCGGGAGAATTGCCCGAGGGGTAGTAGAAGCTTGCATGATGATAGCAACTCGGCTAGATCACTATCATGGTGATAGTGACCGTGGGAGCGATGCGCCTTGCGTCGTAAGAGTTTCAGCGGAATGCAATGCCCGATCGCCCGCAGTCTCGAATGCGTGGGCGAGTGGTGGAGCATCCTGATCCTGCGCGACGCGCTGAGGGGCATCACCCGGTTCGACGAATTCCAGGAGAATCTCGGGATCGCGCCGAACACGCTCACGCGACGGCTGAACGGGCTGGTCGAAGCGGGGTTGCTCGAACGGCGGCGCTACTGCGAGCACCCGCCTCGCGATGAATATATGCCGACCGCACGCGGGCGGGATTTCCAGCCGGTGCTCTGGGCCCTGCTCACCTGGGGCAACAAGCATCTCGCCCCCGAGGGACCGAGCCTGGTTCTGATCGATGAAGAGACCGGCGCGGTGGCCGAGCCGGTACTGATGGATCGCGCAAGCGGCGCCGAGATGGTCCGGCCCCGTTTCCGTGCCGTGCCAGGGCCGGCGGCCAATGAGCGGATGCGCTCGAGCTATTCACGAACAGCGCGCATGCCCCGGGATTCATCCCACGAATTGCCGCAGGAATCGTCAAGGTGAATATCGAGGCGCGCCAACGGGAGATCGGCATCGCGGCGAATGGAAGCCGCGCACGCCGCCGGTCGGCGGGACCCAAAAAGGGATTGGCTGCGATGGCGATCGGCGGCGTGTTGCTGCTTGCCGCGATCAGCTATGGATATCACTGGTGGCGGGTGGGCCGGTTCATCGAGACGACGGATGATGCCTATGTCGGCGGCGATGTCACGCCGATCGGGCCGCATGTCTCGGGGTTCGTGGCGCAGATCCTGGTCGTGGACAACCAGTATGTGCGTGCGGGCCAGCCGCTCATCCGCCTTGACCCGCGCGATTTTGCGGCCTCGCTTGCCCACGCCTCTGCGGTGGTGCAGGCACGGCGGGCGGAGCTGGCCGAACTGCAGGCGGAGCTCGTGCTTCAGGAAGCGGTGATCCGGCAGGAAGCGGCGAAGCTGGCCGCGCGGGTGGCTGAGGAGCAATTCGCGGCACAGGATGCCGCGCGCTACCAGTCGCTTGCGAGTCGGGATGCCGCTTCGCGACAGGATGCCGAGCGGGCGGAGGCGGCGCGGCGCTCGGACGTGGCTTTGGTGATTGCGGCGCGGGAGGCGCTCGACGCCGCGCGTCAGCAGCGCGCTGTGCTGGAGGCCGAGATCGTCTCGGCGCGAGCGGACATCGCGGCTGCCGAGGCCGGTCTTCGGCAGGCGCGGCTCGATCTCGGCTACACCACGATCAGCGCGCCGATCGACGGTTATGTCGGCGATCGCTACGCACAGGTAGGCTCTTATGTCTTGGCCGGTACCGAGCTTCTTTCGATCGTGCCGGCGCGCGGTCTCTGGGTGGATGCCAATTTCAAGGAAGACGCTCTTGCGAACATGAGGCCGGGCGATGCGGCGACGATCGTTGCCGATATCCTGCCTGGCCGGACCTTTCATGGGCATGTGCTGAGCCTGGCGCCGGCGACCGGGGCGGTCTTCAGCGTGATTCCGCCGCAGAACGCAACCGGCAATTTCACGAAGATCGTTCAGCGCGTGCCCGTGCGCATCGCGCTCGACGGGCAGGATGGCGTGCTCGGCCTGCTGCGGCCCGGTCTTTCGACGACGGTGAATGTCGCCACGCGCGCCGGAATCGATCCATGAGCATCGATGCATGAGCGAAGAGTCCGGACGACTCACCACAGCTCATATCCTGCCTTTCGCGGTGATGTGCGTCGGCATGTTCATCGCCCTGCTCGATATCCAGATCGTTGCGTCCTCGCTTCAGGATATCGGTGGCGGGCTCTCGGCCGCACAGGACCAGATCAGCTGGGTGCAGACGGCCTACCTGATCGCCGAGATCATCGTCATTCCGCTTTCGGGCTGGCTCACCCGCACCTTCTCGACGCGCTGGCTCTTCACTCTCTCCGCGCTCGGCTTCACGTTCGCCAGCATGCTCTGCGGACTCGCCTGGAGCATCAGCAGCATGATTTTCTTCCGTGCCCTCCAGGGGCTGCTCGGCGCCTCGATGATTCCAACCGTCTTCACTTCCTCCTTTCATTATTTCACCGGCGCGCGGCGGATCTATGCCGCGGCGGTGATCGGCACCATCGCCTCGGTTGCGCCGACACTCGGGCCGGTGATCGGCGGCTGGATTACCGATGCGCTGAACTGGCACTGGCTTTTCTACATCAATGTCGTGCCGGGGCTGGCTGTGGCCTTGCTGGTGGCGATGCTTGTGGATATCGATGCGCCCGATCCTTCGCTTCTGCGCGGCGCCGATTATGCCGGAATCGTTTTGATGGCGATCGGGCTCGGCACGCTCGAATATGTGCTGGAGGAGGGGGCGCGCTGGAACTGGTTGAGCGATGAAACGATCCGCGCCTGCGCCGTGATCTCGGCGATTGCGGGCTCTCTTTTCGTCATCCGCAGCCTGACCTACCGCAATCCGGTGGTCGATCTCCGCGCGTTCGGCAATCGCAACTTCACCATCGGTTGCATCCTGTCGTTCGTCACCGGTATCGGCATCTTCTCGACGATCTATCTCACGCCGCTCTTTCTCGGCTATGTGCGCGGCTTCTCCGCCTGGCAGACCGGACTTGCGGTGTTCTCGACCGGGATCGCCTCGGCCGTCGGCGTGCCAATCTACGTGACGCTCGGGAAAATGATCGATCTGCGCTGGCTGATGATGTTCGGCCTTGCCTGTTTCGGAGCGGCGATGTGGAGCTTCGGTTTCATCACCCATGACTGGGGGGCAGCGCAGCTTTTGTGGCCCCAGATTCTGCGCGGCTTCCCGCAGGTGTTCGCGGTTGCGCCGAGTGTTACGCTGGGTCTTGGCGCCCTGCCGCCGGCGCGGCTCAAATATGCGAGCGGGCTTTTCAACATGATGCGCAATCTGGGCGGCGCGGTCGGCATCGCGGTAAGCGGAGCCATACTGAACGACCGGACCAACCTTCACTTCCTCGATATCGCCTCGAATTTGACACCGGCCAACGTGGCGATGGACGAACTGATGCGAGAGCTCTCCGCACGGCTTTCCACGGTGCTGGGTTCGGCGCGGGGCGGCCGGCTCGCCTCACTCGACCTGCTGCACGGGATTGCATACCGGGAGGCGGCGACGATGGCCTATGGCGATGCCTTCCGCACCATCATGCTGATCTTCATGATCGCCACGCCACTGGTTCTTTTGCTGCGCAAGGTGGCGGCGCCGAAGACGGCAGTGGCGGAAGCGCACTAAGACTGGAGGAACTTGTCATGTCCGAGGCCGATGCCGTCGTCATTGCCGCGGCCATCCGCACGCCGCTTGGGCGATTTCAGGGTGAACTCGCGGGGCTTGCCGCCCATGCGCTCGGCGCGCACGTGATCCGGGAAGCCGTCGGGCACGCCGGGCTCGCGCCCGAACGGGTCGATGAGATCATCATGGGCTGCGTGCTGCCGGCGGGACAAGGCCAGGCCCCTGCGCGCCAGGCTGCCCGGGCGGCCGGCCTGCCGGACGGAACCGGAGCGACGACGATCAACAAAGTGTGCGGTTCGGGAATGAAGACGGTGATGCTGGCGCGCGATATCCTCATCGCCGGCTCGGCGGATATCATCGTGGCGGGCGGCATGGAGTCGATGACGAACGCGCCCTACCTGCTCGCCAAGGCGCGCGGCGGCTATCGTGTCGGCCATGATCACCTCTATGACCATATGATGCTGGACGGGCTTGAGGATGCGTACGAGCCCGGCCGGCCGATGGGAGATTTTGGCGAGGCGGCGGCGGAGGCCTATCAATTCTCCCGCGCGGACCAGGATGCGTATGCGGTCGAGACGCTGACGCGGGCACAGAAGGCGATGGCGGATGGTGCTTTCGCCGAGGAGATCGCGCCGATCGAGGTGCCGGCGAAGGGAGGTGCCGCGACGGTCACGCAGGACGAGCATCCGCGAAAGGTTTCGCCCGAAAAGATTCCCTCATTGAAGCCCGCTTTTCGTCCCAATGGCACGATCACCGCGGCAAGCGCCTCGGCCAATGCAGATGGTGCCGCGGCGCTATTGCTCACGCGGCGTTCGATCGCCGAACGCGAGGGGTTGCCGATGCTCGCGGTAATCCGTGGACAGGTGACGCATTCGCAGGAGCCGGCCTGGTACACCACCGCGCCCATCCCGGCGATCCGCAAGCTGATGGCGAAGGTGGGATGGCGGGTCGCGGATGTCGATCTCTTCGAGATCAACGAGGCCTTCGCCGTGGTGCCGATGGCCGCGGCGCGCGATCTCAATATTCCCCGTGAGAAGCTGAACATCCATGGTGGGGCCTGCGCACTCGGCCATCCGATCGGGGCGAGCGGGGCGCGCATCATCGTGACGCTGCTGCATGCGTTGCGGCGCACGGGCGGAACGCGCGGCATCGCCGCGCTCTGCATCGGCGGCGGTGAGGCGACCGCCATCGCGATCGAGCGTGCCTGAGGGGGGATGAGCTTTGGGGGATGAAACGTACTGAGTAAGCGAGGAGGGAAATCGTGAGCGGCATTACCGCGACCCGGTACCATCTTCCTGCCACACTCTACGCGCCACTGCGCGTCGTTCTTTACGAGAGGGACGGCGGCGGTTCGACGTCTGAATATGACAAGATTTCGTTTTTTTCGTGCAGTTCGGCGATGAACGTGTGACCGCGGTTGGCCGTGCGCTCGACGAAAAGCTTGAGCGCGCACTTCACCAGGCTGTTGCCTGACGCGCAAGGTTCTGAACAGGAGGGGATTTGCCAATGGCCGACATCACAACCAACCGGGATCGCGGCGATGTCGCCGAGGAGATCGCGCAGACGATCGCTTCCCATCCCGTTGTTCTTTTCATGAAAGGCACGCCCACCCTGCCGCAATGCGGCTTCTCGACGCTTGTCGTCGCGGTGCTTCGCCACCACGGTGTTGCGGCCCATGGGGTGAATGTGCTTGCCGATCCGGCCATCCGCCAGGGCATCAAGCTCTATTCGAACTGGCCGACCATTCCGCAGCTCTACGTCGCGGGGGAGTTTGTTGGCGGGGCGGATATCGTGCGGGAGATGCATGAGAGCGGCGAGCTCAAGGAATTGTTCGAACGAAACGGTCTCCACCCTGATCCGGAGCCGATCTCGTGAGCAGGAAGACGGCGGTTGTCGTCGGCGTCGGGCCGGAAGCGGGCCTTGGCGCGGCACTTTGCCGGCGTTTCGCCACCGAGGGCTATCACATTCTCGTCTCGGGCCGGACCGCAGGCAAGATCGAAACGGTTTCGAACCGGATCATCGCTGCGGGCGGCAGCGCCGAGGCGGTCGTTGCGGATGCCACGCGCGAGGAGGATGTGATCCGCCTGTTCGATCGTGCGATGGCGCCCGGCGCGGATCGTGAGCCTGCGGATCTCATCGTCTATAATGCGGGGAACAATCAGAAAATCGATTTCCGCGAGCTTTCCGCCCGGGTTTTTGAGGAATTCTGGCGCGTGGGCTGTTTTGGCGGCTTCCTTGCCGGGCGCGAGGCGGCACGCCGGCTTGTTCCGCTTGGGCGCGGAACGATCCTATTCACCGGCGCCTCGGCGAGCCTACGCGGTAAGCCCGGGTTTGCGCACTTCGCCGCGGCCAAGGCCGGGTTGCGCATGATCGCTCAGAGCATGGCGCGCGAATATGGGCCGGCGGGAATTCATGTCGCTCATGTCGTGATCGATGGTGGCATCGATGGCGAGCGGCTGCGCGCGCGCCGGCCCGAGGCGGTGAAGGAGCGCGGAGAGGACGGGCTGCTCGGGATCGACGCGATCGCCGAGAGTTACTGGCAGATTCACCGGCAGGCCCGGTCCGCATGGTCCTTCGAGATCGATCTCCGGCCGTTCAAGGAGCCCTTCTGAAGCCTACTGACGGCCCGGCTTGCGGAAGTCTCCGGTTGCGCTACCAGGACCGACACTGCTGATCGAGCGAATGGAGAGGGCAATGCGGCTTCTGGTGGTGGGTGCCGGATCGACCGGTGGGTATTTCGGCGGCCGCCTCGCGGAGGCAGGCCGCGACGTGACATTTCTGGTGCGTCCGCGCCGGGCGGAGCAGCTCCGGGCATCGGGCCTGCAGATCGTGAGTCCCCATGGCGATGTCACACTCAAGCCGAAGCTCGTGACGGCGGGCGAGATCGCCGGTCCCTACGATGCCGTCCTGGTGACGGTGAAGGCCTATGCGCTCGAGACTGCACTGGCCGATTTCGCGCCGGCGGTAGGGCCGGAGACGATGATCCTGCCCGTGCTCAACGGGATGAGGCATGTCGATATCCTCTCGGCGCGGTTCGGCGCGCAGGCGCTGATTGGCTGTGTGTGCAAGGTCGGGACGACGCTCGATGAGGCCGGCCGGATCATTCAGCTCGCCAAATTTCAGGAGCTCGCCTATGGCGAGATGAATGGCGAGGCCTCGCCGCGTACCGCAGCGATCGATCGTTTCATGCAGGGGGCCGGGTTCGATGCCAGGCTCACGCCGACAATCCGGCGCGAGATGTGGGAAAAATGGGTTCTGTTGGCGGCGATGGGTGGCGTCACCTGCCTGATGCGCGGCAATATCGGCGAGATCGAGGCAGCGCCCGGTGGGACGTCGTTCGTGCTGCGCTTCCTTGATGAGGTGGTCTCCGTGGTGGAGGCTGTTGGGGAGAGGCCGAGCGTGGATTTTCTCGCGACCGCCCGGGC
>DASZQO010000036.1:0-31625 GCA_035549615.1 Acetobacteraceae bacterium | reverse complement strand
AAGAAAATGGCGCTCGAGCTCTTCAAGCCGTTCATCTATGCCAAGCTCGAGAAATACGGGCATGCCACCACGGTCAAGGCGGCAAAGCGGATGGTGGAGAAAGAGCGGCCGGAAGTCTGGGACATCCTCGAAGAAGTCATCCGCGAGCACCCGGTCATGCTCAACCGCGCGCCAACGCTGCACCGGCTTGGCATTCAGGCGTTCGAGCCGGTCCTGATCGAGGGGAAGGCGATCCAGCTCCATCCGCTCGTCTGCACCGCCTTCAATGCCGATTTCGATGGCGACCAGATGGCCGTTCACGTGCCGCTTTCGCTTGAGGCGCAGCTCGAGGCGCGCGTCCTAATGATGTCCACCAACAACATCCTGAGCCCGGCGAACGGCAAGCCGATCATCGTGCCCACCCAGGACATGGTGCTCGGGCTTTATCATCTTTCGCTCGAACGGCCGGAGTACCATGCCGTCGAGGATAAGGACGCGCCGGCCTTCGGGAGCATTGGCGAGATCGAGCACGCCCTCTCGGTGAAGGCGATCGGCCTGCACGACAAGATCAAGGCCCGCTTCGATGCGGTGGATGCGGCCGGCAACCCGGTTCGCCAGTTGGTCGTGACCACGCCGGGGCGGATGATGATCGGGCAGATCCTGCCACGTCATCCGAACGTGACGTTCTCCCTGGTCAACCGGGAGCTGACCAAGAAGAACATCTCCGATGTGATCGATGTCGTCTACCGCCACTGCGGGCAGAAGGAGTGCGTGATTTTTGCCGACCGCCTGATGGGACTTGGGTTCGGACAGGCCTGCAAGGCCGGCATCAGCTTCGGCAAGGACGATCTGATCATTCCGGCTGAGAAGGATGAGCTGATCCGGCGCACCCAGGCGGAGGTGAAGGAGTTCGAGAATCAGTACCAGGATGGGCTGATCACCGCCGGGGAACGCTACAACAAGGTGGTGGATGCGTGGTCACGCTGCACCGATGCGGTGGCGGCGGCGATGATGGCGGAGATCAGCCGCCAGGAGGCCGGCAAGCCGATCAACAGTGTATGGATGATGAGCCATTCGGGGGCACGCGGCAGCCCGGCGCAGATGCGCCAGCTCGCCGGCATGCGCGGGCTGATGGCCAAGCCTTCGGGGGAGATCATCGAGCAGCCGATCATCGCCAACTTCAAGGAGGGGCTGTCGGTTCTCGAGTATTTCAACTCGACCCACGGGGCCCGCAAGGGTCTCGCGGATACCGCGCTGAAGACCGCCAACTCGGGCTACCTGACCCGGCGCCTCGTTGACGTGGCACAGGACTGCATCATCGTCGATGATGATTGCGGCACCCAGCGTGGGCTTACGGTGCGCGCGGTCATGGATGGCGGCGAGGTTGTTTCGAGCCTTTACGAACGCATTCTCGGCCGCACCGCGGCGGAGGACGTGCTCGATCCTGCGAGCGGCGAAGTTATTCTGCCGCGCGATCAATTGATCCAGGAGGAGCATGCCGAGCGGATCGAGCGGCTGGGGGTGGAAGCGGTACGGATCCGTTCCGTGCTCACCTGCGAATCGAAGGTCGGTGTTTGCGCGCGGTGCTATGGGCGCGACCTGGCGCGCGGAACGCCGGTGAATGCGGGGGAAGCGGTTGGCGTCATCGCGGCCCAGTCGATCGGCGAACCGGGCACACAGCTCACCATGCGCACCTTCCATATCGGCGGCGCGGCACAGCGCGGCACCGAGCAGTCGAGCGTGGAGGCAAGCCATGACGGCACAATCGCGGTGAAGAACCGCAACGTCGTCATGAACAGCCAGGGCACGCCGGTGGTGATGAGCCGCAATTGCGAGCTTGTGCTGAGCGATGATCGCGGCCGCGAACGCGCCCGCTTCCGCGTGCCTTATGGCGCCCGTCTGCTCGCCGATGAGGGCCAGCAGGTGGTGCGCGGCCAGAAGCTTGCGGAATGGGATCCCTTCACCCTGCCAATCATTACCGAGCGTGCCGGCGTGGTCGAGTATTTCGACCTGATCGACGGCGCAACGTTGGTCGAGCGGGTCGATGAGGTAACCGGCCTCACCTCGAAGGTCGTCGTTGACTATAAGCAGGTGATCAAGGGCGCGGATCTGCGCCCGCGCCTGCAGCTCAAGGACGAGAGGGGCGAGGTCGTCAAGCTCGCCAATGGCGCGGATGCCCGCTACTTCCTTGCTCCGGACTCGATTCTCTCGGTGGAGAACGGGGCGCGGGTGAACGCCGGCGACGTGCTTGCCCGCATTCCTCGCGAGGGCAGCAAAACACGCGACATCACGGGCGGCTTGCCGCGGGTGGCCGAACTCTTCGAGGCGCGCCGGCCGAAGGATCATGCGATCATCGCCGAGATCGACGGTCAGGTCGAGTTCGGCAAGGACTACAAGGCCAAGCGGCGGATCATCGTCAAGAATGACGAAACGGGCGAGGAAAGCGAGTATCTGATCCCCAAGGGCAAGCATGTCTCGGTGCAGGAGGGTGACTTCGTGCGCCGGGGCGATCCGCTGGTCGATGGCCCGCGGGTGCCACACGACATCCTCAAGGTCCTCGGGGTCGAGGCGCTCTCCGATTACCTGGTTAATGAGATCCAGGACGTTTATCGGCTGCAGGGCGTGAAGATCAACGACAAGCATATCGAGGTCATCGTCCGGCAGATGCTGCAGAAGGTAGAGATCCTCGATCCAGGTGACACCACCTTCCTGACCGGTGAGCAGGTGGACCGGCTCGACCTCGAGGCGGAGAACGCCAAGCGCGAGGCAGCGGGCGAGCGGCCGGCCACGTCCATGCCGGTGCTGCAGGGAATCACCAAGGCCTCCCTGCAAACGCACAGCTTCATCAGCGCCGCCTCCTTCCAGGAGACGACGCGCGTGCTCACCGAGGCGGCGACGGCCGGCAAGGTGGATTCGCTCTCGGGACTCAAGGAGAATGTCATTGTCGGCCGGCTCATCCCGGCCGGCACGGGCAGCGTGATGAACCGGCTGCGCTCGATCGCCTCCGGCCGGGATCAGCAGCGCGTGCCAGCCGACACGCCGGCGCTCGCGGGACAGTCGGAAATGGCGGCCGAATAGCGCCGATACCGGCGCGGAGCGGCGGGCCGGGACCAGCGGCGAGGTGCTTGACTCGCAGCCTTCCGGCCCGTAGTTTCCGCGCCCTCGACCGACCTGCCCATCCGGGCGGGGCGGCCGTTGTTTGCAGGGACATGAGGTTTGCGGCGCCGCTCCCGGGATGTCTCCGGTAGCCAAGGCCGTGGGCGCTTACCGACCCCGCAGTGTGGGCGAGGCCCGCGCGTTGCGGGGTCTTTCTGTGGCGTTAGCCGTCCGAAAGGACGGTATGGTGAAACGATCGGATTGGGATGATGCCGACGATCAACCAGTTGATAGCCAAGGGGCGCGAGCCACGCTCGGCACGCAACAAGGTTCCCGCCCTGCAAGGCTGCCCGCAGAAGCGCGGGGTCTGCACGCGCGTCTATACGACGACGCCGAAAAAGCCGAACTCGGCCCTGCGCAAGGTTGCCAAGGTGCGGCTGACCAATGGCTATGAGGTGGTGAGCTACATCCCGGGCGAGGGGCACAATCTTCAGGAGCATAGCGTCGTCCTGATCCGCGGCGGGCGGGTGAAGGACCTGCCTGGCGTGCGCTACCACATCCTGCGCGGCGTGCTCGATACACAGGGCATCGCCAAGCGCCGGCAGCGCCGTTCGCTCTACGGCGCCAAGCGGCCGAAGTGAGGCGCGAATGAGCCGCCGTCGCCGCGCTGTTCGCCGCGAGATTCTGCCGGACGCGAAGTTCGGGGACGGCGTGATCAGCCGTTTCATGAACGCCTTGATGCACGACGGCAAGAAATCGGTCGCCGAAAGGATTGTGTACGGTGCACTCGATGCGCTGAAGAAACGTGGATCGGCGGCCGCTGATCCGGTGCGTCTTTTTCATGAGGCGCTCGACAACGTGAAGCCGGCCGTCGAAGTGCGGTCGCGCCGGGTTGGTGGCGCCACCTATCAGGTGCCGGTCGAGGTGCGGGCCGAGCGGCGCCAGGCGCTGGCGATTCGCTGGATCATCGATGCGGCGCGCAAGCGCAAGGGTGAGCACACGATGGAAGAGCGTCTGTGCAACGAGCTGCACGATGCGGTCAACAACCGCGGCGCCGCGGTGAAGAAGCGTGAGGACACTCATCGGATGGCGGAGGCCAACAAGGCCTTTAGCCATTACCGGTGGTAGGTTTGGCGTTGGTAGATCGTTGGTAGATCTGGGCAGAGGCCGGATCCGGCCGTACGGAGAGGACTAGAATGGCCAAGGCGAAATTCGAGCGGACGAAGCCGCACTGCAATATCGGCACGATCGGCCACGTCGATCACGGCAAGACGTCGCTCACAGCCGCAATCACCAAGGTTCTGGCAAAAACCGGAGGCGCCACCTACACGGCTTACGACCAGATCGACAAGGCGCCCGAAGAGCGCGCGCGCGGCATCACGATCTCGACCGCGCATGTGGAGTACGAGACCAGCAACCGCCACTACGCGCATGTCGATTGTCCCGGCCACGCGGACTATGTGAAGAACATGATCACCGGCGCGGCGCAGATGGATGGCGCGATCCTGGTGGTCTCGGCGGCGGATGGACCGATGCCGCAGACCCGGGAGCATATTCTGCTCGCCCGCCAGGTCGGCGTGCCGGCGCTGGTCGTCTACCTCAACAAGGTGGACATGGTGGACGATCCGGAGCTTCTGGAGCTGGTCGAGCTCGAGGTTCGCGAGCTCCTGAAGAGCTACCAGTTCCCCGGCGACGATATTCCGATCCTCAAGGGCTCGGCCCTTTGCGCGCTCGAGGACCGTGAGCCCGAGCTCGGCGAGCAGTCGATCCTGAAGCTCATGGAAGCGGTTGATGCCTATATCCCGCAGCCTGACCGCCCGAAGGACCGGCCGTTCCTGATGCCGATCGAAGACGTCTTTTCGATCTCCGGCCGCGGCACGGTCGTCACGGGTCGCATCGAGCGCGGGGTGATCAAGGTGGGCGACGAAGTGGAGATCGTTGGCTTGCGCCCGACGCAGAAGACGACGGTGACGGGCGTCGAGATGTTCCGCAAGCTGCTTGATCAGGGCGAGGCGGGCGACAATATCGGTGCGCTGCTCCGCGGCACCAAGCGCGAGGAGGTGGAGCGTGGTCAGGTGCTTGCGGCCCCTGGTTCCATCACTCCGCACACACAGTTCAAGGCCGAGGCTTACATCCTCACCAAGGAAGAGGGTGGGCGGCACACGCCATTCTTCACCAATTACCGGCCGCAATTCTATTTCCGCACGACCGACGTGACCGGCGTGGTGAAGCTGCCCGACGGCACTGAGATGGTGATGCCGGGCGACAATGTTTCGATGGATGTCGAGCTGATTGCCCCGATCGCAATGGATGACGGGCTGCGCTTCGCCATCCGCGAAGGCGGCCGCACCGTCGGTGCGGGCGTGGTCGCGCGGGTCGTCTCCTGAGGCGAGGGGCGGAACGCGGACGCGAAAGTAGAAGGCGATGGACAACCAGAACATCCGCATCCGGCTGAAAGCCTATGATCACCGCGTGCTCGATAACAGCACGAAGGAGATCGTGAACACGGCCAAGCGGACGGGTGCGCGGGTTCGCGGGCCGATTCCCCTGCCCACGCATATTGAGCGATTCACCGTGAACCGGTCACCGCACATCGACAAGAAGAGCCGTGAGCAGTTCGAGATCCGCACGCATCGGCGGCTGCTCGATATAGTCGAGCCGACACCGCAGACAGTGGATGCGCTGATGAAGCTCGACCTCGCTGCCGGCGTTGATGTCGAGATCAAGATCTGAAGGACGCGGCGGATGCGCACCGGACTCCTCGCTCGCAAGCTCGGCATGACGCGCCTTTTCCGTGCGGACGGGACACACGTGCCGGTCACGGTCCTGCATCTCGATGCGGTGCAGGTTGTCGGCGCGCGAACCGTCGAGCGTGATGGCTATAGCGCGGTGCAGCTCGGTTGGGGCAAAGCCAAGCCGCAGCGCGTGGGCAAGGCCAATCGCGGCCATTTCGCGAAAGCAAAGGTGGAACCGAAGGCGAAGCTCGTGGAATTCCGGGTCGCGCCCGATGCGGTGCTGGAGCCTGGGGCCATTCTTTCGCCAGCGCATTTCGCGGTCGGCCAGCGTGTGGATGTCACCGCGACCAGCAAAGGCAAGGGCTTTGCCGGGGCGATGAAGCGATGGAACTTCGGCGGCCTCGAGGCGAGCCACGGCGTCTCCATCAGCCACCGCAGCCATGGTTCCACCGGCAACCGCCAGGATCCCGGGAAGACTTTCAAGAATAAGAAGATGGCCGGCCATCTCGGCGACGAGCGGGTAAGCGTGCTCAATCTCGAAGTCGCGGCGGTGGACGTTGAGAAGGGGCTTCTTATGCTGCGCGGCGCAGTGCCCGGTGCCCGCGGCGCTTTCGTGCGCGTGCGGGATGCGGTGAAGCGCTCCCGCCCGGCGGAAGCGCCCTATCCCGCCGGGCTGGTGGTCTGAGCGGGGGTGGCGATGCAGGCGGTGGTGACGACGCTCGAAAATACGCAAGCCGGTGAGATCGATTTGCCGGATGCGCTGTTTGCGGCCACGCCGCGTGCCGATGTTATGGCGCGTGTGGTGCATTGGCAGCTCGCCAAAAGGCGGGCGGGAACGCACAAGGCGAAGGGCCTGAGCGAGGTTTCCGGGACCACCAAGAAACCTTACCGCCAGAAGGGCACCGGCCGGGCGCGGCAGGGAAGTCTGCGAGCCCCGCAATTTCGCACGGGTGGGGTCGTGCATGGGCCAGTGGTGCGCTCGCACGAATATCACCTTCCCAAGAAGGTCCGCCGTCTGGGGTTGATTTCCGCGCTTTCGCAGAAGTGGGCGGAAGGGAAGCTCGTCGTGCTCGAAGCCGCGGCCGCAGCCGGCCGCACCAAGGAACTGCGCCGCCAGCTCGATGTGCTTGGCTGGCGCTCGGCGCTGGTGATCGACGGCACGCTCGATCAGGGTTTTGTCCAGGCGAGCCGCAATCTCGAAGGTATCGACGTGCTCCCGACGATTGGCGCCAATGTTTACGATATCCTCAACCATGAGCTTCTCGTCATTACGCGCGCCGGAGTCGCCGGCCTGACGGAGCGGCTGGCATGACCGGCCCCCGTGTGCTCGCCGCCCGTCGTGCGGCGAAGAAGCTTTCGCGCGAAGCGATGTTCAACATCATCCTGCGGCCGGTGATCACCGAGAAGGCCACCGCGCTCGGTGAGCGCGGCCAGGTCGTCTTCAGTGTCGCGCCGCAGGCGACAAAGCCTGAGATCAAAGCGGCTATCGAAGGGCTCTTCGGTGTCAAGGTGCTCGCGGTGAACACATTGAACGCAAAGGGCAAGACCAAGCGGTTCCGCGGTCATCCCGGGCGGCGTCCGGACGTGAGGAAGGCCTTCGTCCGTCTGGCGGAAGGCCAGAACATCGATTTCACCTCTCGGCTCGCCTAGGCAGGATCAGGCGGATGGCACTCAAGAATTTCAATCCCGTGACGGCGAGCCTGCGTGGCACCGTTCTCGTCAGCCGCGCCGGCCTGTGGAAAGGTAAGCCGGTCAAGACCCTGACGGAGGGCAAGAGCGGCAGCGGCGGGCGCAACCAGCACGGCCATATCACCAGCCGGTTCCGTGGCGGCGGGCATAAGCGGGTCTATCGGCTGATCGATTTCAAACGCCGCCGCTTCGATGTGCCGGCAACGGTCGAGCGACTGGAATATGATCCGAATCGTACGGCGTTCATCGCGCTCATCCGCTACACGGACGGCACACTCTCTTACATCCTGGCGCCGCAACGGTTGGCGGTCGGGGACAGCGTCATTTCCGGCGCCCGCGTGGACATCAAGCCCGGCAACGCGATGCCGTTGGCAACGATTCCGGTGGGCACGATCGTTCATAATGTGGAGATGAAGCCGGGTGCGGGCGGCAAGCTTGCCCGCGCGGCAGGCACTTATGTGCAGTTGGTCGGCAAGGATGCCGGCTATGCGCAGCTCAAGCTCGGCTCGGGCGAGCTTCGCGTGGTTCGGGCCGAGTGCATGGCGAGCATCGGGGCCGTCTCCAACCCAGACAATGCGAATGTCCATATCGGCAAGGCCGGGCGAAGCCGCTGGCTCGGCCGCCGGCCGCACAATCGCGGCGTGGCGATGAATCCGGTTGATCATCCGTTGGGAGGCGGCGAGGGGCGAAGCTCGGGCGGGCGCCATCCGGTGACGCCCTGGGGCAAGCCCACCAAGGGCTATCGGACACGCGGCAACAAGCGGACGGACCGGCTGATCATCCGCCGCCGCAATCAGGGCAAGGGTTGAGGCGATGGCGCGTTCCATCTGGAAAGGGCCGTTCGTCGATGGCTATCTGCTGGCAAAGGCGGAGGCTGTGCGCGGGTCGGGCCGCAACGAGATCATCAGGATCTGGTCACGCCGCTCGACGATTCTGCCGCAATTCGTGGGCCTCACCTTCGGTGTCTATAACGGCCACAAATTCCTGCCGGTGCAGGTGAGCGAGAACATGGTGGGCCACAAGTTCGGTGAGTTCTCGCCGACCCGGACCTTCACCGGTCACGCGGCGGACAAGAAGGCGAAGAGAACCTGAGATGAGCAAGCCTTCGCTTCCTCGCCGCCTGGCCGATACCGATGCCGAGGCGATCGTGCGCAACCTGCGCGTGAGCCCGCGCAAGCTCAATCTGGTGGCGGGGCTCATTCGCAACCTGCCGGCGCAGCAGGCGGTCGCGCGGCTGACCTTCAGCGAGCGGCGTATCGCGCTCGCCGTGCGGAAGGCGCTCGAGAGCGCGATCGCCAATGCCGAGAACAACCACCAGCTTGATGTCGACCGGCTGGTGGTCAAGACAGCGGATGTCGGCCGTGCCGTCGTGATGCGACGTTTCCACGCCCGTGGGCGAGGCCGTGCCGCGCGGGTCGAGAAATGGTTCAGCAATCTTCGGATTGTCGTCTCCGAACGGAGCGAGACGCCATCCAGCCTGTCCGCGGATGAGGCCGAGACGGCGAAGGAAGCAGGCTAATGGGACACAAGGTCAACCCGATCGGGCTGCGTGTCGGTGTCAACCGCACCTGGGACAGCCGCTGGTACGCGAATGACGCCGACTATGCGTCGATGCTGCACGAGGATCTCAAGCTGCGGAGCCATCTGCGCAGCCGGCTGGCCGGCGCAGGGGTCTCGCGGGTGGTGATCGAACGCCCGGCGAAGAAGCCGCGCGTGACCATCTATGTCGCGCGGCCGGGGGTGGTGATCGGCAAGAAGGGCCAGGATATCGATGCGCTGCGAAAGAATCTCGCGGCGATGGCGAAGGCCGATGTCGCTCTCAACATCGTCGAGATCCGCAAGCCCGAGATCGATGCAACGTTGGTTGCGGAGAATGTCGCCCAGCAGCTCGAGCGGCGCGTCGCCTTCCGCCGCGCGATGAAGCGGGCGGTGCAGTCCGCGATGCGGCTCGGTGCGCAGGGAATCCGGATCAATTGTGCCGGCCGGCTCGGCGGCGCGGAAATCGCGCGTGTGGAATGGTATCGCGAAGGGCGCGTGCCGCTGCACACGCTGCGCGCGGATATAGATTTCGGTACCGCAACAGCAAAGACGACCTATGGGACTTGTGGCGTAAAAGTCTGGATCTTCAAGGGTGAGATCCTTGCCCACGACCCGATGGCCCAGGATCGTCGCGCGGCTGAGCAGGCGCCGCAGCGCTGAACGAGGCGAAGACCCATGCTTTCCCCCAAGCGCACCAAGTTCCGCAAGGCCCACAAGGGTCGAATTCACGGTCTCGCCAAGGGCGCGACCGCGCTTGATTTCGGCGCCTTCGGCCTCAAGGCGCTTGAGCCCGAGCGGGTGACGGCGCGCCAGATCGAGGCGGCGCGGCGCGCGATCACGCGGGCGATGCGACGCACCGGGCGGGTCTGGATCCGCATCTTCCCGGATGTTCCGGTTTCGGCGAAGCCGGCCGAAGTCCGCATGGGATCGGGCAAGGGCAGCCCGGAATTCTGGGTCTGCCGTGTCAAGCCGGGCCGCATCATGTTCGAGATCGATGGGGTGCCCGCGCAAGTCGCGCGCGAGGCGCTGGAGCTCGGGGCGGCGAAGCTGCCGATCCGCACCCGCTTCGTCAGCCGGATCGGCGAGGGTTGAGGCGATGAGCAAGGCGAGCGAGTTGCGCACCAAGACGGCGGACGAGCTGACAACCATGCTGCTCGATCTGCGCAAGGAGCAGTTCAATCTTCGTTTCCAGCGCGCGACCGGACAGCAGGAATCGTTCTCTCGGATCCGCGTGGTGCGCCGCGAGATCGCCCGCGTGAAGACAGTCATGACGGAGCGCCACCGCTCCGCTGGTAAGGCTTGAGGAGAAATCGATGCCGAAGCGCGTGCTGAGCGGGCGCGTGGTCAGCGATCGGATGGACAAGACCGTGACAGTGCTCGTTGAGCGGCGCGTGATGCATCCGCTCTACAAGAAGTTCATCCGCCGTTCGAAGAAATATGCCGCCCATGACGAAGCCAATCTGTGCAAGGTGGGCGATGTTGTGCGCATCGAGGAATGCCCGCCGATCAGCAAGCGCAAGACATGGCTGGTGATCGAGCGGAACGGCACGCCGTTCTCACCGACAGCCGCAGGTTGAGGAGGAAGCGATGATCCTTCCCGAAACCAACCTCGACGTTGCCGACAATTCGGGGGCGCGACGGGTGCAGTGCATCAAGGTGCTTGGCGGCTCCAAGCGCAAGACGGCTTCCGTCGGCGATGTCATCGTCGTCTCGATCAAGGAGGCGATTCCGCGCGGCAAGGTGAAGAAGGGGGATGTGCATCAGGCCGTGATCGTGCGCACCGCGTTTCCCGTTCGCCGCCCCGATGGCAGTGCCATCCGGTTCGATCGCAATGCGGCAGTGCTGATCACCAAGCAGCAGGAGCCGATCGGAACACGAATTTTTGGCCCGGTGGTGCGCGAGCTGCGCGCCAAGCGGTTCATGAAGATTATCAGCTTGGCCCCGGAGGTGCTGTAGAGCCATGGCAGCCCGCATCCGCAAAGGGGACCAGGTGGAGGTGATCAGCGGCGAGGAAAAGGGCAAGCGTGGCGAGGTCGTTCGCGTGCTGCCTAAGGAAGCGCGTGCCATTGTGCAGGGTGTGCATCTCGTGACGCGGCATCAGAAGCCGCGCGGGGTTGGCCAGCCTGGCGGGATCGTCGAGCAGGAGGCGCCGCTCCATCTTTCTAAGCTCGCCCTGATCGATCCCAAGACCGACCGGCCGACGCGGGTTGGGTTTCGTCGCTCCGAGGATGGCCGCAAGGTGCGGTTCGCCAGGAAGAGCGGCGACGTGATCGACAGGTGAGAAGGCTTCGATGATGAGCGAAGTCCACGAGATTCCGCGCCTGCAGAAGCGCTACCAGGAGGTTCTGCGGCCCGCGCTGCAGAAGGAGTTCGGCTACGGCAGTCCGATGCAGGTGCCGCGGCTGGAGAAGATTGTGATCAATATGGGGGTGGGCGAGGCGGCGGCGGATTCGAAGAAGCTCGACGCGGCGATGGCTGAGCTTGCCCTCATTGCCGGCCAGAAGCCTGTCAAGACCCTGGCGAAGAAGGCGATCGCCGCCTTCAAGATTCGCAAGGGGCTGGCGATCGGCTGCAAGGTGACGTTGCGCCGGGCGCGGATGTGGGAGTTCCTCGACCGGCTGGTGAACATCGCCTTGCCGCGCGTGCGCGATTTCCGCGGCATCCCGGCAGGCAAAGGGTTCGATGGCAGCGGCAATTTCGCCCTCGGGCTCAAGGAGCAGATCGTGTTTCCCGAGATCAACTATGACAAGGTGGACGCGATTCGCGGCATGGACATCGTCTTCGTGACGACGGCGAAGACGAACGCGGAAGCGAAGGCGCTGCTGCGCGGCTTCGACCTTCCATTCGCGAATTGAAATGAGGCGTTTGGAAAACCGCCAGGGTTCCCTGGCAGGTTCCGGAGGGTGATGAAGGAATGGCCAAGACCTCGGCAGTCAATCGGAACCTCAAGCGCGAACGGATGGCCGCGCGTGATGCGGCCAAGCGGGCGGCTCTTAAGGCGACGGTGATGGACCGTTCGGCGCCGGTGGAAAGTCGGTTCGAAGCGTCGGTCAAGCTCGCGGCAATGCCGCGCAACGCGGCGAAGGTGCGTATCCGGCTACGTTGTGCATTGACCGGGCGCTCGCGCGGCAATTATCGGAAATTCCGGCTTTGCCGTGTGATGCTTCGGGAGCTGGCCGGGGCCGGGCAGATCCCGGGGCTCGTCAAGGCGAGCTGGTAACGGAGAGTATCGATGGCCGTTTCCGATCCTCTCGGCGATATGCTGAGCCGCATCCGCAATGCGCAGCGGGCCGGTCAGACTGTCTGCGTCGCCCCTGCTTCCAAGCTTCGGGCCAATGTGCTCGAGGTGCTGAAGCGGGAAGGTTTCATTCGCGGTTTTTCGGCCGAGGAGCTGCGCCCGGGCGTCGCCCGGCTGCGCATCGAGCTCAAGTACAGTGAGGGCGAACCGGTGATCAAGGAGATCACCCGCGTCTCGAAGCCTGGCCGGCGTGTCTATTCGAAGATCAGCGCCCTGCCGCGCGTTTATGCCGGGCTCGGCGTCTCCATATTGTCCACTCCGCGCGGGGTGATGAGCGATGCGGAGGCCCGGGCCGCCAATGTCGGCGGCGAGGTCCTCTGCCGGGTGTTCTGAGGGAGCGGACGATGTCGCGGGTCGGCAAATATCCAGTGGAGATTCCCGCGGGCGTCGAAGTGGCGCTCGCCGGCCGAACGCTCACGGCAAAGGGCAAGCTCGGCGCGCTCTCGCTTGAGCTGTCGGAGGATGTGCTCACCAGGGTCGAGGGGGGCCGTGTCGTGGTGGTGCCCAACGGCACGGAGCGTCCGGCCCGCATGATGTGGGGCACGACGCGGGCGCTCATCGCGAACATGGTTCGCGGCGTCTCGGCGGGCTATGTCCGCGTGATGGAGATCAATGGGACCGGCTATCGCGCGCAGGTGCAGGGCAAGAACCTTGTGCTCAATCTCGGCTATTCGCACGAGGTGGTCTATCCGGTGCCGGAGGGTATTCGCATCACCTGCGAGCGGCCGACCCTGATCCGCGTCGAAGGCATGGACAAGCGTCTTGTCGGCCAGGTGGCGGCGGAGATCCGGGCCTTCCGCCCGCCCGAGCCCTATAAGGGGAAGGGCGTGAAATACGAAGCCGAGGCCATCCGGCGCAAGGAAGGCAAGAAGAAATAACATGAGCACGAAACAGGACATGCGCGTGCGGCGGCAGACGCGCCTGAGGCATCAGTTGCGGCTCAAGAGCAATGGGCGGCCGCGGCTCTCTGTGTTCCGTTCGAGCCGGCATATCTATGCCCAGGTGATCGATGACGCGGCGGGCCGCACGCTGGCGTCGGCTTCCAGTCTGGAACGGGAGCTGCGCAGCACGCTTGCGACCGGCGCCGACAAGCAGGCGGCGGCGGCAGTCGGCAGGCTGGTCGCCGAGCGGGCGCTCGCCGCCGGAGTGAAGGAAGTGGTGTTCGACCGCGGGGCCTATCTCTATCACGGAAGGGTGCAGGCACTCGCCGACGCGGCCCGCGAGGGCGGGCTCGCGTTCTAGGGAGAGAGTGGATGGCACGAGAACCGAGGGAAGGGCGCGGCCGCGATCGCGAGGCTGGTGACGAGCTGATAGATAAGCTCGTCAGCATCAACCGCGTTGCCAAGGTGGTGAAGGGTGGCCGGCGTTTCGCTTTCGCCGCCCTGGTCGTGGTCGGCGATCAGAAGGGCCGCGTCGGCTATGGCGCCGGTAAGGCGCGCGAGGTGCCGGAAGCGATCCGCAAAGCCACCGACCGGGCGAAGCGCGGCATGATCCGCGTGCCCATGCGCGAAGGCCGCACGCTGCATTACGACGTGGCGGGACGTTTTGGCGCTGGCCGCGTCGTGTTGCGCGCGGCGCCGGCCGGCACCGGCATCATCGCCGGGGGGGCGATGCGTGCGGTGTTCGAGTCGCTGGGCATCGGCGATGTGGTCGCCAAATGCCTCGGCAGCCGCAATCCACACAACATGGTCAAAGCGACCTTCGCGGCGCTGCGGCTTTGCGCCGCGCCCCGGACGATCGCGCAGAGACGCGGCCGGAAAGTCTCGGACCTGCTCGGCCGGCGCGAGGCCGCGGCTCCTGGCGCATCCGCGGCCGCAGGGCCGGCTGCTTCCCAGGGGGAGGCGGCCGATGCCTGAAGCGAAGAAGTTGCGTGTGACGCAGACCGCCTCGGCGGCCGGGCGCAAGCCCGGCCAGCGCGAGACGCTGATCGGGCTCGGTCTCAATAAGATCGGGCGCAGCCGGGTCCTCCCAGCGACATCCTCCGTGCGTGGCATGGTCCGCAAGGTAGCCCACCTGCTCAAGGTGGAAGAACTGTCGTGAGCAGAGGGATCAGGCAATGAAGCTCAATGAACTCACTGACAATCCGGGCGCGCGGCGCCGCTCGAAGCGGCTCGGCCGTGGAATCGGCTCGGGAAAGGGGAAGACCAGCGGGCGCGGGGTGAAGGGGCAGAAGGCGCGTACCGGCGTGGCCTTGAACGGGTTTGAGGGCGGCCAGCTTCCGATCTATCGGCGCCTGCCCAAGCGGGGTTTCAAGAACCCGTTCCGGAAGGTCTATGCCCCGATCAATCTCGGCGCTCTGGCGGCGGCGATCGAAGCCGGGAAGCTCGATCCGAACGCTCCGATCAGCGAGGAAAGCCTCGGGGCGGCGGGGCTTATCCGCAAGGATACGAAAAATGCCGGTGTGCGCCTGCTGGCCAAGGGCTCGATCGGCCGTGCCGTGACCATCAGTGTTTCAGGGGCCTCGGCGGCTGCCATCGCGGCCGTCCAGGCCGCCGGCGGCAAGGTCACCGTAGCCGGGGCAAAGGCCGAGGAGCAGTCTGCGGGAGCTTAGCGGGGTCTCCCGCGCCGGCATATCGGTGAAGGCATGAGTCCGCGGCGAAGAATGAGGCGGGTGGCCTTGCGTGACGGAGGGTGCGACGGCACATTGGATGCGTGTGCCGATGGTCTGCCGATCACTTCCGGCGGCGAGCAAGAGCGTGATGACCCAAGGTGGATTCACCGAAGGTCTGGATCATGCGGGCGAAGGGGCTGGAAACGACTGGCGAAGTGAGGATGACGCATGGCCTCGGTGGCCGAACAGCTTGCCGCGAACTTCGATATCGGGGTATTCGCGAAAGCGACTGACCTCAAGAAGCGCATCTGGTTCACGCTCGGGGCGCTGATCGTCTATCGGATCGGGACCTACATCCCCTTGCCAGGGGTCAATCCCGCGGTGATGGCGGAGCTGCTGCAGCGCTCGGGCGGCGGCATTCTCGGAATGTTCAATATGTTCTCCGGCGGCGCGCTCGGCCGGATGACGCTCTTTGCGCTCAATATTATGCCCTACATCACCGCCAGCATCATCGTGCAGATGATGGCGGCAGCCATTCCGTCTCTGGAGGCGTTGCGCAAGGAGGGTGAGAGCGGGCGCAAAACGCTCAATCAGTACACCCGCTACCTTACCGTGGTGATCGCGCTCTTCCAGTCTTACGGCATTTCCATCGGGCTGGAGAGCGTGCACGGAAGCATGGGCCCGGCAGTGGCCGATCCCGGCATGTTCTTCCGCCTCTCGACCACCATCATGCTGGTCGGAGGAACGATGTTCCTAACCTGGCTCGGTGAGCAGATCACCGATCGCGGGATCGGCAACGGCTCGAGCCTCATCATCATGTCGGGCATCATCGCCAATATGCCCCAGGCCATCATCTCGCTGCTCGAGCTGGGCCGCACCGGCGCGCTTTCCACCATCTTCATCATTTTCTTTCTGGTGCTGGCCGTCGCCGTGATCGGCTTCATCGTGTTCATGGAACGGGCGCAGCGGAAGGTGGTCGTGCGCTATCCGAAGCGGCAGGTCGGGAACCGCATGTTCGGCGGCGATTCGACTCATATGCCGCTCAAGGTGAACACCTCGGGGGTGATTCCCCCGATCTTTGCCAGCTCCATCCTGCTCATCCCGGCGACCATCACGGGCTTTTCACATGGGGGCGGTGGCTCATTGCTGACGCGGATCGCCGTCATGCTGGGGCATGGCCAACCGCTCTACATGGCGGTCTATGCGGCGATGATCGTCTTCTTCACGTTCTTCTACACCGCGGTGGTGTTCAATCCGGAGGAGACGGCGGACAATCTCAAGAAATATGGCGGCTTCATTCCCGGCATCCGTCCGGGCAGCGCCACCGCCCAGTATTTCGACTACGTGCTGACGCGCATCACCGTCGTCGGCGCGCTCTACCTCGTGGCGGTGTGCCTGCTGCCGGAGATCCTCATCAATTACTATTCGGTGCCCTTCTATTTCGGCGGCACCAGCCTGATCATCATCGTCTCGGTCACCATGGATACGGTGACACAGATCCAGTCCCACCTGCTCGCCCATCAATATGAGGGATTGATTCGTAAGGCGCGGATCAAGGGTCGTGGGCGATGATCCTGATCCTGCTCGGCCCGCCGGGCGCCGGAAAGGGCACCCAGGCCGAGCGTCTCGTTGCAGGGCGTGGCTTTCGCCAGATCTCCACCGGGGACATGCTCCGCGCGGAAGTGGCGCGCGGCAGCCCGATCGGGCGGACGGTCAAGGTGATCATGGACAAAGGCGAGCTCGTCCCCGATGCGATGATCGTCCGCCTCCTCGGCGAGCGGATCGCCGAAGAAGCCGGTCATGATGTGATCCTGGATGGGTTTCCGCGCACGGTCCCGCAGGCTGAAGCGCTTGACCAGATGCTCATCGAGCGGGGACTCGAACTCGCGGGTGTCATTGAGCTCGAAGTCGACGATGCCTTGTTGACCGAGCGGATCGTCGGCCGGTTCACCTGCGCGACCTGCGGGGCAGGCTATCATGAGCGTTTCCGGCCGACCCGGGTTCCCGGCGTCTGCGACCGCTGCGGCGGCACCAAGTTCCTCCGCCGAGCGGACGATACCGTCGAGACTGTGACGGCCCGGCTCGCCGCCTATCACCGCCAGACAGCCCCGCTGCTGCCGTACTACCGTGAGCAGGGAAAGCTTTTTTCGATCGACGGGATGGCCGGGATCGATGCAGTGGCAGCCGAAATCGAGCAGGTGATCGAGAGGCTTGCATCTGGCACGGCCTCACCCAAATGTGATGCGTCCGGATTGACTCGGCCGGAAAGAGGCATATAGTTGTTCGTGTGACCGATCCCTGCGGCCCAAGGGCGCGGGGCGGCTTCTATTGTGGGATAATTAGGCTGTCTTTTTGGAGGTCGGGGTCGCTCGGGCAATCCCCCCAGCACCGGCAGGAGTGAAGAGAGCGTGGCACGTATCGCCGGTGTGAATATTCCAACCAATAAGCGCGTGACGATCGGGCTTCGCTATATCTATGGGATCGGCCCGGCAAAGGCGGAGGAGATTTGCCGCAAGCTTTCAATCCCTGATGAGCGGCGCGTCAATCAGCTCTCCGATGAGGAGGTTCTGCGGATTCGCGAGCTGATCGATCGTGATTACCGGGTCGAAGGCGACCTGCGCCGCGAAGTGGCGATGAACATCAAGCGGTTGATGGATCTCGGCTGCTATCGCGGGCTGCGCCACCGGCGCGGCCTGCCGGTTCACGGCCAGCGCACGCACACCAACGCCCGAACCCGCAAGGGCAAGGCGGTGCCCATCGCCGGGAAGAAAAAGGTTACCAAGTAGAACCGCCCAAGCGCGAAAGCGAACCGCGAGAATAGACGAACCAGGCCGCCCGCAGAGCACGCGGCCGCAAAGGACCGAAGGAATAAAAGACCATGGCAAAGCCGGCTGCTTCTGTTCGTCCGCGCAAAAAGGAGCGGAAGAACATCACCGCCGGTGTGGCGCATGTGGCCGCCACCTTCAACAACACGGTCGTCACCATCACCGACGCCCAGGGCAATACGATCGCCTGGTCATCCTCGGGAAGCCAGGGGTTCAAGGGTAGCCGCAAATCCACCCCCTATGCGGCCCAGGTGGCGGCCGAGGATGCTGGGCGGAAGGCGCGTGAGCATGGCATGGAGACGCTGGAGATCGAGGTGAGCGGCCCCGGCTCAGGCCGGGAGAGCGCGCTTCGGGCCCTGCAGGCGGTCGGCTTTGCCATTACGGCAATCCGCGACACGACGCCGATCCCGCACAATGGCTGCCGGCCATGCAAGCGCCGCAGGGTTTAGAAAGCGGGATCCGAAGAAGAGAGAAGACCGTCGAAGTCCGGACGGCAGGCGATAGGCCCGCGAGGCCGCCGGGCCGCGGCCAGGATGGAATGAGGCAAGCGTGATTATCCAGAAAAATTGGCAGTCCCTGATCAAGCCTGAGAAGCTCGGTGTCGAGCCGGGGACCGATCCCTCGCGCACCGCCACGATCATTGCTGAGCCATTGGAGCGTGGCTTCGGGATGACGCTCGGCAACGCGATCCGCCGGGTCCTGCTTTCTTCGCTGCAAGGCGCGGCGGTGACGGCGGTGCAGATCGACGGGGTGCTGCACGAGTTCAGTTCGATCCCGGGCGTCCGCGAGGACGTCACCGATATCGTGCTCAACGTCAAGCAGCTCGCGCTCCGCATGCACGGCGAGGGCCCGAAGCGGATGATGCTGACAGCGACCGGTCCGGGAGAGGTGAAGGCTGGCCAGATCCAGACCGGCCATGATATCGAGATCCTCAATCCCGAACTCGTGCTTTGCACCCTGGATGACGGGGTGAAGTTCGGCATGGAGTTCACGGTCAATAGTGGCAAGGGTTATGTGCCAGCCACTGCGAACCGGGCCGAAGATGCGCCGATCGGCCTGATCCCAGTCGATTCGATCTACTCTCCCGTCCGCCGCGTGTCTTACCGCGTCGAGCCGACTCGCGTGGCGCAAGTTACGGACTATGACAAGCTGCTTCTGACGGTGGAGACGAACGGCACGGTGGGGCCGGAGGATGCCGTGGCGCTGGCGGCACGAATCCTGCAGGATCAGCTCCAGCTCTTCATCAATTTCGAGGAGCCGCGCGAGCTTCGCCATGAGGAGCCGGCGGAGGATCTGCCCTTCAACCGCAATCTCCTGCGCAAGGTGGACGATCTCGAGCTCTCGGTGCGCAGCGCCAATTGCTTGAAGAATGATAATATCGTCTATATCGGCGATCTGGTTCAGAAGACCGAGCAGGAAATGCTGCGCACGCCGAATTTCGGGCGCAAATCGCTGAACGAGATCAAGGAGGTCCTGGCGGCGATGGGGCTTTCCCTGGGCATGACTGTGCCTGGCTGGCCGCCGGAGAATATCGAGGATCTGGCAAAGCGGCTCGAGGAGCCGTTCTAAGCGGCGACCGCGAAGGAGAAGGCAAACCATGCGTCACGGTCTGGCCGGTCGGAAGCTCGGCGTGACCTCGAGCCACCGGCAGGCGATGCTGCGCAACCTGACGGTCGCTCTCTTCAAGCATGAGCAGATCACGACCACGCTGCCCAAAGCAAAGGAGTTGCGGCCGGCCGCCGAGCGGCTGATCACGCTCGGCAAGCGCGGCGGCTTGGCCGCCCGCCGCCAGGCCTACGCGACGCTCCGTGACGAGAAGATCGTGGCCAAGCTCTTCGCGACGATCGCCGAGCGCTATCGCACACGCGCCGGGGGTTATACCCGGGTCCTCAAGGCCGGAATCCGCTATGGGGATGCCGCGCCGATGGCCGTCATCGAGCTGGTCGACCGGGATCCCACGGCCAAGGGCCAGGACAGTGGTCCCAAGCCCGAGGTCAAAGAGGAAGAAAACGCCGCGGCGTAATCCTCTGGCTCAGGCCAGACTCGAATAGCCGCCATCCACAACGATCGCGGCGCCGGTGATGAAATCCGACGAGGGCGCGGCAAGGAAGACGGCGATGCCCGCGAAATCCTTGGGCTCGCCCCACCGGCCCGCCGGCGTGCGTGCCAGCACCCGCTCATTCAGCCCCGGCACCTGAACGCGTGCCCGGCGGGTGAGTTCCGTGTCGATCCAGCCGGGCAGGATCGCGTTCACCTGGATATTGTCCTTGGCCCAGGCGACGGCGAGCGCCCGTGTTGTTTGCAATATGCCCCCCTTGCTCGCGGCATAGGGCGCGGAGTAGGGCGCGGCAAAGAGCGACATCATCGAGCCGATATTGATGATCTTTCCCCCGCCGCGTTGGCACATGCCGGCATAGGCCGCCTGGGCGCACCAGAAGGCGCTGTTGAGGTTGATATCGAGGACGGATTGCCATTCCTCGGCCGAGTATTCCTCAGGCCTCTTGCGGATCGAGACGCCGGCATTGTTCACCAGAATGTCGAGCCGGCCGAACTGGCCGCCGACCGTCTCGACCATGGCGCGGCAGGATTCGGCCTTGCCCGCATCGAAGGAAACGAAGCAGGCGCGCCCGCCCGCTTTCTCGATTTCGGCGATGGCCGCCTTCGCCTTGGCAGCGTCCCGTGCCGCGATCGCCACGGACGCGCCGGCCTCCGCCAGGCCCTTGGCCATACCGAGGCCGATGCCGCCATTGCCACCGGTCACGACCGCCACTTTTCCGCTCAGATCGAAGAGACGCATCCGCCTTCCTTTCCTCTCACCCTTGTGCCAACGCCCAATGCGCTATCTTCGCACCATGCCGTCATCGCAGCACCCACCGGCAGACCTCTTTGGGGATAGCCCTCCCACTCCGCCGCCGCCGGCAAGCGAATCGCGTTCGTTGGCTGAACGTCCGCTGGCCGAGAGACTCCGCCCGAAATCACTCGACGAGGTCGTCGGGCAGGATCATCTCCTGGGGCCGGCGGGAACGCTCACGCGCATGCTGGCGCAGGGCTCCCTCGCCAGCCTCATCCTGTGGGGTCCGCCCGGCTCAGGCAAGACGACCATCGCCCGCCTGCTCGCCGCGCGCGCAAGCCTCGCCTTTGTTCAGCTTTCCGCCGTGTTTTCGGGAGTGGCCGACCTCAAGCGCGCTTTCGAGGAGGCGGCACGCCGACGACAGCACGGCCAGCGCACGCTCCTTTTCGTGGACGAGATTCATCGCTTCAACCGCGCTCAGCAAGATGCCTTTCTTCCGGTGGTCGAGGATGGAACCATCGTGCTGGTGGGCGCGACGACGGAGAATCCCTCCTTTGCGCTGAACGGCGCACTCCTCTCACGCTGCCAGGTTCTGGTCCTGCGCCGGCTGGACGATGCGGCATTGGAACTGTTGCTATCCCGTGCCGAATCCGCGCTCCGTCCCCTTCCCCTGACCGCGGAAGGGCGGGCGGCGCTTCGCGCCATGGCGGATGGGGATGGGCGCTATCTCTTCAACATGGTCGAGCAGGTGGAGGGGCTGGGGGAAGATGCGAAATCGCTTGATGCGGCCGGACTCGCTGCGCTGCTCGCCCGGCGTGCAGCGCTTTACGACAAGGACCGGGAAGAGCATTACAATCTGATTTCGGCGCTGCACAAATCACTGCGCGGTTCAGACCCCGATGCCGCCCTCTATTGGCTCGCGCGGATGTTCGCCGGCGGGGAGGATCCGCGCTACATCGCCCGCCGCCTCGTCCGTTTCGCTGCCGAGGATGTCGGGATGGCCGACCCGGCGGCGCTCGGCCAGGCACTCGCGGCGTGGGAGGCTTATGAGCGGCTCGGCACGCCGGAAGGAGAGCTGGCACTCGCTCAGGCCGTCGTCTATCTCGGGACCGCGCCGAAATCGAATGCGCTCTACCGCGCCCTCGGCCAGGCGATGGAGGCGGCGCAGGCAACCGGCAGCCTGATGCCGCCGGCCCATATCCTGAACGCGCCGACGAAGCTGATGCGCAATCTCGGCTATGGCGCAGGATATGCGTACGACCATGACGAGGACAAAGCGTTCTCTGGGCAGAATTATTTTCCAGACGGTATGAGTCGGCGCCGCTTCTATGAGCCGAGCGAGCGTGGGTTCGAACGCGAAGTGGGACAGCGCCTTGCCGAATGGGCGCGGCTTCGGGCCGCGCGCCAGACGTGAGCGTGGATCACCGCATCGTTGCGGCGGAGGAAGCCGAGATTCGGCTGGACCGCTGGTTCCGTCGCCATTTTCCGGGGCTCACTCAGGGCACGATCGAGCGGCTCTGCCGTACCGGGCAGGTGCGGGTCGATGGAAGGCGCGCCGCCGCCGCGACGCGGCTTGCCGCCGGCCAGGAAGTGCGCATCCCCCCACTTTCCCTGGCGCCGCAGATCGTGCCGCCCCGCGCAACGCTGCCGAATCCGAAAGAGGCGCGCGCGCTCGCCGGGCGGGTCCTCTATCGCGATGACTGGATCCTCGTTCTCGACAAGCCGGCTGGGCTGCCGGTCCAGGGCGGGCCGGGAATCGTCCGCCATCTCGACGCAATGCTGGAAACGTTTCGCGATGATGCCCCGGAGCGGCCTCGCCTCGTGCATCGGCTCGACCGGGACACGGCAGGCGTGCTGGTGCTGGCGCGCAGCGCCGCCGCGGCGGCCAAGCTCGCGGCTTCCTTTCGCGGGCGGGATGTCGTGAAGACCTACTGGGCGATCGTCGTCGGCCGCCCCTTGCCGCCGTCCGGGCGGATCGATGCACCGCTGGTCCGCACCCGGGGCACCCGCTTCGGCCGGACCGCGCTCGCCGAGGATGGCGAGGGCGCCACCGCGATGACTTCGTACCGGACATGCGATCGCGCCGGAAACCGCTTTGCCTGGCTCGCGCTGAAGCCGCACACCGGCCGGACGCACCAGTTGCGTGTGCATTGCGCCGCTCTGGGAACGCCAATTCTGGGTGACATCACCTATGGCGGGGAAAAGGCCTCTCCGGCCGGTTTTCCCGCCATGCTCCATCTTTTCGCCCGCGCCCTCTCTTTCCCTCACCCTGCGGGCGGGCGTCTCACGATCGAGGCCCCCCTGCCCCCACATCTGGCAGAGACTTTCCGCCTGCTTGGCTTCACCGCGCCTTCGCCCGCCCCGCCGGTGCGCGTTCCCGGCGCGGGATGAGATCGCCTGCACTCACGTATCCCGCTCTAGTCATTCGTTTTCTTGTGTTATTCCAGCCTTCGGTGCGCTGACCGGCGGACAACGGCAAAGCTCCCTTCGGCGCGCCCGGCTTGACCATGGAAGCGCGCCGCGCGCACATTCGGCAAGAGTGTGAGCGGCCGGGTTCCGCGCGTCGCCACGACAGAAGGAAGGGGAGCGCAATGCCGCAAGTAACCCTGACGGTGAACGGCAAGAGCGAGACGGTGGAGGTGGAAGGCCGCACTTTGCTGGTCGAGCTTCTGCGCGAAAAGCTCGGCCTCACCGGCACGCATGTTGGTTGCGACACGAGCCAGTGCGGTGCTTGCGTCGTCCACGTCAATGGCGTTTCGGTCAAATCCTGCACCATGCTCGCATTGCAGGCGGAAGGTACGGCGGTAACCACGATCGAAGGCCTTGCCGCGGCGGATGGCACGTTGCATCCGATGCAGGAAATGTTCCGCGAGCATCACGCTTTGCAATGCGGCTTCTGCACGCCGGGCATGGTGATGAGCGCGATCGACCTCGTGCAATCTCACCCCGAGGGCCTGACCGAGCAGGAGATTCGTCACGGGCTCGAGGGCAATCTCTGCCGCTGCACGGGTTATCACAATATCGTCAAGGCCGTGGCCGCGGCATGGCCCCTGATGCACGGCAAGACGATGCAAGCCGCCGCCGAATAAGGCGGATACCCAGAAGAAAACAATAAGACAGGGGAGGAGTTCCGATGGGGTTCGAAGGGATCGGAGCCGCCGTCCGCCGCCGGGAGGATCAGCGATTCCTAAGCGGAGCGGGTCACTACACCGACGATATCAATCGTCATGGCCAGCTCTACGCCTATATCCGCCGTTCGGACCGCCCGCACGCCCGCATCGTCGCGATCGATACCAAGGCCGCTGCGGCGCTGCCGGGCGTTGCCGGCATCTATACCGGCGCCGATATGCAGGCAGACAATGTGGGTGGCCTGCCCTGCGGCTGGCAGGTCAAGAACAAGGACGGCACCCCGATGGCCGAACCGGCGCATCCGGTGCTGGCGGTCGGCAAGGTCCGCCATGTTGGCGATCCGTTCGCCGTGGTGGTTGCAACGAGCCGGCAGGCGGCGAAGGACGCAGCCGAGAAAATCGCCGTCACCTGGGAGGATCTCCCGGGGATCGCTTCGATCACCGATGCGCTCGCTCCGGGGGCAGCGCGGGTGCATGACGATGTGCCGGGCAATGTTTGCTATGATTGGCATCTCGGCGATGCAGAGGCGGTGAATGCCGCCTTTTCCCGCGCCGCGCGGGTGGTCACGCTTGAACTCACCAACAACCGGCTCATCCCCAACGCCATGGAGCCGCGCGCCGCGGTCGGGGAATACGACCGGGCGACAGGAGAATATACGCTCTACACGACGAGCCAGAACCCGCACGTGATTCGCCTGCTCATGGGCGCTTTCGTGCTGCACATCCCGGAGAGTCATCTGCGTGTCGTCGCCCCCGATGTCGGCGGCGGATTTGGCTCGAAAATCTATCATTATGCCGAGGAGGCGATCGTCACCTGGGCGGCGGGCAAGCTCGGCAAGCCGGTGAAATGGACCGCCGAGCGGACGGAGAGCTTCCTCTCCGATGCGCACGGCCGGGACCATGTCAGCACCGCAGAGATGGCGCTCGACGCGGAGGGACATTTTCTCGCGCTCCGCGTCAAGACACTCGCCAACATGGGCGCCTATCTCTCCACCTTCGCGCCCTGCATTCCGACCTATCTCTATGCCACGCTGCTGGCCGGTGTGTACAAGACCCCGGTCATCTATGCCGAGGTCAAGGCCGTCTTCACCAATACCGTGCCGGTCGATGCCTACCGTGGCGCCGGCCGGCCCGAGGCGACCTTCCTGCTCGAGCGCCTCGTGGACGTGATTGCGCACGATACCGGCATCGATCCGCTAACACTGCGACGGCGGAACTTCATCCCGCCGGATGCCTTCCCGTACCAGACACCCGTGGCGCTGCAATATGACAGCGGCAATTATCAGGCGACTCTCGATGCCGCGCTCAAGGCTGCCGACTGGAACGGGTTCCCCGCCCGTCGCGCGGCCGCCGCGGCCAACGGAAAGCTGCGGGGAATCGGTGTCTCCACCTATATTGAAGCCTGCGGCATCGCGCCTTCCGCCGTAGTCGGCTCGCTCGGCGCGCGCGCCGGGCTCTATGAAGTGGCGAATATCCGCGTTCACCCGACCGGCAGCGTCAGCGTCTTCACCGGCGCCCACAGCCATGGGCAGGGTCATGAGACGACCTTTGCACAGGTCGTCGCCGATCACCTTGGCGTACCGTACAGCCAGGTCGAGGTGGTGCACGGCGATACCGCGAAGATCCCCTTCGGCATGGGCACCTATGGCAGCCGCAGCCTCGCGGTCGGCGGTTCGGCCATGATCAAGGCGATGGACAAGATCGTGGCCAAGGGAAAACGCATCGCGGCGCATCTGCTCGAAGCCTCGGTCGAGGATATCGAGTTCAAGAATGGCGCCTTCTCGGTCGCCGGCACGGACAAGGTGAAGACGCTGGCCGAGATCGCGCTTGCTGCCTATGTGCCGCACAATTACCCGATCGAGGAGCTGGAGCCGGGTCTCGATGAGACCGCATTTTATGATCCGAAGAACTTCACTTTCCCGGCCGGCTGCCATATCGCCGAAATCGAGATCGATCCGGACACGGGTGTGACCACGGTCGTGAATTTTGTCGCCATCGATGATGTGGGCAGGGTGATCAACCCGATGATCGTCGAGGGACAGGTGCAGGGCGGCGTGGCCCAGGGCATCGGTCAGGCGCTCCTCGAGAATGCCGTCTATGACGGCTCCGCCCAGCTCGTGACCGGCTCGATGATGGATTACACGATGCCGCGGGCCGATGATCTTCCCGCGATCAAGGTTGGCACCGAGGTCACCCTCTGCACGCACAATCCGCTCGGCGTGAAAGGCTGCGGCGAAGTGGGCGCCATCGGCAGCCCGCCCGCCATCATCAACGCGGTCGTCAATGCATTGTCCGATTACGGCGTGCGCCATATCGACATGCCGGCGAGTCCGGAGAAGATCTGGTCGATCATCCAGGCCGGCCGACCCCGCATGGCGGCGGAGTAAGCCGCCGCGCAAGGAACGGGAGAAGGGAATGTACGATTTTACCTATGTGAAGCCGAGCAGCCTGCCGGACGCGGTGAAGCTGCTCTCCTCCGACCCGGAGGCGAAGGCGCTCGCCGGCGGCATGACCTATATCCCGGTCCTGAAGCAGCGGCTCGCCAAGCCTTCGAAGGTGGTCGATCTCGCCGGCCTCGGGCTCTCCGGTATCAGCGTGGCCGGAGGCAAGGTGAAGATAGCGGCGATGACCACGCATGCGACGGTCGCGAACTCGGCCGAGGTGATGAAGGCGATCCCGGCGCTGGCGAAACTCGCCGGCGGCATCGGTGACAAGGAGGTGCGCCATCGCGGGACGATCGGCGGCTCGCTTGCCAACAACGATCCTTCCGCCTGCTATCCTTCGGCGGCCCTCGCGCTCGGCGCGACCATCCATACCAACAAGCGGGCCATTGCCGCGGATGACTATTTCCAGGGCATGTTCACGACCGCTCTCGAGCCGGACGAGCTCATCACAGCGGTCGAGTTCCCGGTGCCCGAGAAGGCGGCGTACATGAAATTTCCCAATCCGGCCTCTCGCTACGCGATCGTCGGCGTGTTCGTGGCCAAGGGACCGGCCGGTGTGCGCGTGGCCGTCACCGGCGCGGGCCAGAACGGCGTGTTCCGTCACAGGGCGATGGAGGATGCGCTCAGCAGGACCTTCTCTTCAGCCGCCATCGCTGACGTCAAGACCGACGCCGACGGATTGAACAGTGATATTCATGCCAGCGCCGAATATCGCGCCCACCTGGTCGGCGTGATGGCGCGCCGCGCCGTCGCTGCCGCGGGCTAGCCAACCCGCCCAGGATCGGCTCTTCCTTCAATGGCCGGGGAGCCGGCCCCGCTCCATGTCGTGGTGATCGGGGCCGGCATCATCGGCGCCGCCACCGCGATGGAGCTGTTGGCGGATGGCCATCGGGTGAGCATTGTCGAGCCGGGGGATCCCGGCGGCGAGCAGGCGGCGAGCTACGGCAACGGGTGCTGGCTCAATCCGGCGTCGGTAGCGCCGATGTCGATGCCGGGGCTCTGGCGCAAGGTGCCGGGATATCTGGCCAACCCGCTCGGGCCGCTCGCCATTCGTTGGCGCTATCTCCCGCATCTCGCGCCCTGGCTCTGGCGCTATGCGCGTGCTGGGGCCAGTGTGGCGCGGGTTGCGGCGATCGCACGCGCGCTCGCCCCATTGCTCGCTGAGGCTCCGGCGCGCCATAAGCGCCTGGCGGCGCAAGCCGGTGTCGGCGAGCTGATCGAACAAAAGGGTCTGCTCTATGTCTTCCCGAGCCGCGCGGACTTCGAAGCCGAAGCGCTGGCTTGGCGGCTCCGGCGGGACAATGGCATCGCCTGGATCGAACTTGATCACGACGAGCTTCAACAGCGAGAGCCGGATCTCGACCGCCGCTACGGTTTTGGTGTGCTTGTGGAGGCAGGCGGCCACTGCACCGATCCAGGCGCCTATGTCGCCGCCCTCGTGCGGGAGGCCGTTGCCCGTGGGGCGCATCTGCAACGCACGCGGGCATGGGGCTTCAGGATCACCCAGGGCCGTCTGGCCGCTGTCCGGACCGATCAGGGAGAGATCGCCTGCGACCGGGCGGTGATTGCCGCCGGGGCTTTTTCCAAAATGCTTGCGATGGCGGCCGGCGATCGCGTCAGCCTGGAGACGGAACGCGGCTATCATGCGGTGATCCTCGATCCGGAAGGCGGCCCCAGCACGCCGCTGATGCCGAGTGACGGCAAGATGGCAAACAGCTTGACGCGCTGCGGTCTCCGGATCGCGGGGCAGGTCGAGCTTGCCAGCCTGGCTGCCCGGCCCAACTGGCGGCGGGCCGAGATTCTTCGGGACTTTGCACTGCGCGCTTATCCCCGCCTCCCCCGCACACTTCCCCCCGAGCGGGTGCGGTTCTGGATGGGCCATCGCCCGGCGACACCGGACAGTCTGCCCTGCATCGGGCCCGCCTCCGCCAGCCCGGATATTCTCCACGCCTTTGGCCATGGCCATGTCGGGCTGGCGGCAGGGGCGACGACCGGGCGTCTCGTGGCCGACCTGGTCGGCGGGAAACAGCCGGCGATCGATCTTTCCCCCTATTCGCCGCAGCGCTTTTCGGAGCTCCCTCTCACCCGATCCGGGTTTTCCACAACTTTCCGCATCCGCCGGCACCTCCGTCGTTGAGCCGGTCCTGGAGGCCGGCTACTTTATATTGTGGTTGCACTGGCATGGAGACCACGACATGGAGTGGACCGAGGAGCTGATTGCCCGTTTGAGAGCCCTATGGGACGAAGGCCATTCCACGGCGGAGATCGGCCGCATCCTGGGTATCTCGAAGAATGCCGTCGTCGGCAAGGCGCATCGGCTCAATCTGCCGGCGCGCCCCTCGCCGATCCGACGAGAGACAAGCGCCGAACCTCGCCCACGCCGGCATGCCCGCGGCCCGACCTTGCCGCCGCTTGCGACCGCGGCCGCAGAGGGAAATGCCCGGCCTGCGTCCCAGGGCCCGGTGCTGCCCCTGGCTGTTGGCGCGCTTGCCCGGACCATGGCCGAATTTGGCAGGCAGCCTTTATCCTCCTCTGTGCCGCCCGCGGCCTCTCCGAGTGTCGGCACCCCGGCGCCCCGGCCCTATGCGCGGCGAATCGCTTGCTGTTGGCCGCTCGGGGAGCCGGGAACGCCCGGGTTTCACTTCTGCGGCGCCGAGGCGGTTCCGGGCAAGCCTTACTGCGCGGCGCATGCTCAGCTCGCCTATGTCCGGCTCCGCGACCGCCGGGACGATGCTGCCTAGAGCGTGATGACCGGAGGTGGGACCCAGGGCGGGTCTGAATCACGCGGGAAAACAAATGGCTAGAGCGGGATGCGTGAGTGGAAGCAAACGCATGCCGCGCTAAGCGCCGGTTTTCACAGAGAGCTGGTATTTAACTTAGAAAGTGATGACTGGGGGTGAAGGCACCTCGGGTCTGAATCACGCGGGAAAACGGGGGGCGGGTGCGGAAAAGCGCGCGTCCAGCGCCAACGCGGGATGATTTCTGGCGGGGGCGCGCCACGCGGCAAAAACACGCCCCGCCGCCTTTGAAGCGAAGTTGTCACGGGTCCGTTGCGGCGGCTGATGCTGGGGCGTATCGTTCGGCTTGGAGGCTGACCGGTGTCAAGGAGAAGGACCGGCAGATCAGGGAGCGGGCGGCTGATCCTCCATTGGTGCCCGGGTTCACCCGGCGGCGGGAGCGCAACATGTCATCCCGCCCCAAGAAAGGCAGAAAGGTGGCGGAGCGATGCCGAAGGGCACCGTCAAATGGTTCAATCCTACAAAGGGTTATGGCTTCATTGCCCCCGATATCGGCGGCAAGGATGGGTTCGTTCATATCAGTGCCGTGCAGAAAGCTGGGATGCGAAGCCTGAGTGAAGGGCAGAAGATCGGTTTTGAGATCGAACAGCAGCAAAACGGCCGGACCGCAGCCGTCAACCTCTCAAGGACCGAATAGGAGACGCGGGCATCAGGGAGCCGGTTGGATGGGGGCTTGTCTTGTCCTGCAAATCGTCTGAGAAAGGCGGGAAGACGGCACCAACGAGATCATGATCGACGCCCTGACTCCGCGCTCCCGGTCGCGGCGGGCGCGGGGAGTTCCTCGCGTCGCCCTCGATTCCGAGGCGATTCTCGCGGCTTACCGGCGGTGGGCCGGAATTTACGACACCGCGTTCGGCCTCGTGTCCAGGGCCGCGCGGCGGCGTGCCGTGGCGCTCGTCAACCAACTGCCCGGCCGGCGCGTGCTTGAGGTGGGTGTCGGCACCGGGCTTGCCCTGCCTCACTACGCCGCTGAGAAACGGGTCACCGGTATCGACCTTTCCGCGGACATGCTGGCGCGTGCCCGGCGCCGCGTCGAGATCCAAAGCCTCACGACGGTCGAGGCATTGGTTGAGATGAACGCCGAGGCCATGGCGTTCCCCGATCAATCCTTTGATATCGCGGTTGCGATGTTTGTTGCCTCTGTGGTGCCGCACCCGCGCCGGTTGCTCGCGGAGATGCGTCGGGTCGTCCGGCCCGGTGGCAACCTTCTCTTCATCAATCATTTCGCCGCTGAGGCGGGCCCCCGCTGGTGGATCGAATGGGCGCTCGCACCGGCCAGCCGCGCCCTTGGATGGCATCCGGACTTCGCGATGGATGCGTTTCTGTCGGCGGAGGACCGCGCTCAGGCGGTGATCCGGCCAGCCCCCCCGGCCGGACTTTTCACCCTTGTACAACTCGTCCGCTAAGAACGTTTCCATGCCGGCCGGTCCCGGCTGATGGCATGAAAATGCCCGCAAAACACATGGAAGACGCGTTCACCCCTCTTGATCTCGATCGGCCCGTCCGGTAGGCCACATCAGGACTTACCGGGTTCGATGCCTGGCAATCGATGGCTTAGGGGAAAAAGGGAACGGCCTATGCAGCTTTTCAGGCAACGTGGCAGCCTGGCGCTGTCCTTTTTCGCCGTGCTGCTTGCCACGCCAGCCTTCGCGCAGAAACCGGTGATCGGTGAGCCGCACGATTGGCAGATCACGCTCCAGTCCGGCTACAGCCCGGTGATGCGGGACATCAACTGGCTCAACAATGACATTGTCATCCCGATCATTGGCGTCATCTCGCTCCTGGTCGCCTTCCTCCTTTGTTTTGTTCTGTGGCGTTTCAACCATGTGCGCAACCCGATTCCGAGCCGGCTCACCCATAACGCGCCGCTCGAAATCGCCTGGACCGTGATCCCGGCGCTGGTGCTGATCGGCATGGCGATCCCGTCCTTCCGCCTGGTCTTTTTCGAGAACCGCACCAACGATCCCTATATGACCCTCAAGGTCACGGGCCATCAGTGGTACTGGGAGTATGCCTATCCCGATCAGGGCAATCTCGACTTCATGTCGGACTACATCCCGCAGGATCACCTCAAGCCGGGGCAGCCGCGCCTGCTCACGGTCAACAATCCGTTGGTGCTGCCGGTCGGCGAAAATATCCGCATCCTTGAAACGAGCGGCGACGTGATCCACAGTTTCTTCATCCCGAGCCTGGGAGTGCAGCGCTACGCGATCCCGGGCCAGACGATCGAGACCTGGGTCAAGATCGACCAGCCCGGCACCTTCTACGGCGAATGCAACCAGATCTGCGGGATTGGTCACCACGAGATGCCGATCGAGGTGCAGGCGGTGCCGCTGCAGCAATTTCTTGCCTGGGCCAAGAGCGCCAAGGAGCAGCTTGGAGAAAACGGCACCGTGCCGCCGGTTTCGCAATTTGCCGCCGCCGCGGGCGGTAACACGGGTTCACGTCCGGGTGCCGTGACCCGGGTGGCCGAGATGACGCATCGCCCGGTGCCGAGCCCGGGCACGAGCCCGGGGGCAACCCTGGGCAAAGGAGACTGAGCCGTGTCGATGGCCGCTTACCAGGGGCATGCCGAGCACGCCCATCACGATCACAAGCCGGGATTCGTGCTGCGCTGGCTTTGCAGCACCAACCATAAGGACATTGGTACCCTGTACCTGATCTTCTCGGTCTGTGGTGGGTTTGTTGCCGGGTTGCTCTCGCTGCTGATGCGGTGGCAGTTGATGTGGCCGAACCATCATACCTTTCTTGC
>DASZQO010000035.1:0-20818 GCA_035549615.1 Acetobacteraceae bacterium | reverse complement strand
AGCCTAGCGGGCGTTTTGCGTCTGGAGAAATACCGTGTGACGGTCGTGTACCGCTATGCTGACGTGGTCGCGGCTATCGCCAAAGATCCACCGCATGTCGCCCTGATCGATCTCCGTCTAGATACCAAAAACGGCATTGAGGTGGTCCGCTTGCTGCATGCCGGGCAGCCGGAAATACTCGCGGTCATCATCACTGCGTACGCCTCGATCGAAACCACCATCGCCGCCATGAAGGCTGGAGCGTACGACTATCTTCGCAAGCCTGTTCACAGTAGTGAAATTCTCGCCGCGCTCGATCGATGTTTCGAGCGGCGTCGGCTGGCGGCGGAGCGAAGAGAGGCGCTCGCTCAACTGGCCCGCAGTGAGGGGCGGCTGCGCCGTCTGATAGAGCATTCTCCCTCGGCAATAAGCTTTGAGGACGAAAACGGAACGAGCCTGATCTTGAATGACCGGTTTCGCCAGCTCTTCCCGCCTGGCAACGAGAACAGCGCCCTCACCGCAGCCTCGGATGACGCCATCATCAGGGCGGGCGGCACAGTAAGCCGCGAGATTATTTTGGGATCGTCCCAATATGCCAGAAACCTGCTCGTGACGCGCTTCCCGGTGTTCGGCGAAGGTGAAAGGCCGATCGGCATCGGCACTATTGCCACTGACGTGACAGAGACGCGGCAGGCCGAGGAACGGCTTCGGCAGGCTCAGCGACTGGAGGCGCTCGGGCGCCTCACCGGCGGCGTGGCTCACGATTTTAACAATCTGCTCGCTGTTGTACTGGGAAATTTGCGCCTCCTCGAAGACGAGCTTCGGAATCAGCCCGATCTCCTGGAGATGGTGCAGGAAGGAATTGAAGCCACGCTGAACGGCAGCGAGCTCACAAGCCGCCTGCTTGCGATTGGGCAGAGCCAGCAACTCAAGCCGGAAGTGACAGATATCAACGAGGTCTTGAGGGGCGTCGTGCGCATGCTCGACCGTGTCCTTGGCGAGAGCATCGAGATTCAGCTTGATCTCAGCCCACAGCTGTGGAACGTGCGAATCGATCGCGGACAGCTCGAGGGCTGCCTGCTCAATCTCGCCATCAACAGCAGGGACGCAATGCCGGCAGGCGGCACGCTCATCCTGTCAGCCTGCAACAAAATCATCCCGGAAGATGTTGTCTACTCCGGTACCACGGGCCCCGTCCCTGGCAGCTATATCGAGCTGACCGTTCGTGATACGGGTGTGGGCATGTCGCCGGAGATCCTCGAAAAAGCGCTGCAGCCATTCTTCACCACGAAGCCGAGTGGTCACGGCAGCGGCCTCGGGCTTAGTATTGTTCATGGGTTCGTGGCTCAATCGGGCGGTCACCTCGAGATAGCCAGTGTCCTCAACGAAGGCACAGCTGTCACGCTTCGCTTTCCCCGGTGCGAAGAAGCCGTGGATAGGTCTGTATCTGCCTGGCCCGCACCAAAAATGCCCTTGGCGAAGGGCGAACATGTCCTGGTGGTTGAGGATCAGCAGCAGCTTCGCAGATGGCTTAGCCGTCAGCTCCGGCGATTCGGCTATTCCGTGGAGGAGGCCTCAGGGTCCGCGGCGGCATTACGATACCTAGCGGGACCCGCCCGCATCGACCTCGTGCTGACCGACATCGTGCTTCCCGGCGGAATCAACGGCATTGAGATTTGCCGTGCCGCCAGATCCCGCGTCCCGGCCCCGGCCCTGGTACTGATGTCGGGACACGCGGCGAGCATGCTGCAGGAAATAGGGAGTGACCTTCCGGAAGCGCCCGTTTTGCGCAAGCCGATAGAACCATCGACATTGTCGCGGACCCTCCGGGCGGCACTCGATCAGCGTTCGGCGACCAAGACATAACCGTGGCCCCGTACCGTCTTGAGCCAGGTTCCACCGGGCACGAAATCGCCCATCTTGTGGCGGATCTTGCTTACCAGGATGTCTATGCTTCGGTCGTACGGATTCCAACGCCGGTTGGCGACAAGGTCGACGAGCTGTTCCCGTGAGAGAGTGCGTCCGAGCCGCAACGCAAGTGTTGAGAGAAATTTGAATTCCTGGCTGGTAAGCCGGACATCTGTATCCTGAGGCGAAACCAGACGACGCGTGGTCAAATCGAGGCGCCAGCCACCAAAGGCGATGATAGTGCAATCCCTCTGTTCTGGGATTGGTTCATAGGCAGCTCTTCGAAGAACGGCGCGGATCCGTGCAAGGAGCTCCTTCGGCTCGAAGGGTTTTGTTACGTAATCGTCGGCACCGAGTTCGAATCCGGCGACCTTGTCTGTGGTGCCACCGCGCGCGGTAAGAAGGATGAGCGGCACGCTGCATTGTCCCCGCAAACCGCGCGCGAGATTGAATCCGTCATCAGAACCAGGGAAAGTGAGATCAAGGAGAACGAGGTCGACCACTTCGTTTGCCACAGCTCTGGCCATGGCCGTTCCGTCGTAGGCTATCGCTGTAGAATACCCTTCCCGGCCGAGAAATCGAACGAGAAAGCTGCATAGCCGTCGATCATCATCGACAACCAGAATCTTCTGCGGCCGTCCCGATTGCAGCATAGCTTCTGTCGCCCCACGATATTCGCCGGCTCCAGGAGGACGGTTGGATGAGAATGGCAGTCGGAAATGACGTTACATAGGCTACGCAAAAAGACGTCTCAGTTCAAGCATCGTCCGAAACGTGCTCCGCTGGTGTGAGTTGGAAGCGGCTCATCCTGCTTCATTGCTAAATCTAACGGATAGGCTCACTACGCTGACAGTAGGACAGGAATCGTGGCATTCTCAAGTACTGTCCGCGTCACGGTACCAAACATCATGTCCGCCAGAACACCATGCCTGTGCGCGCCGATAAGGAGCGTGTCGGCTCCACAGCGTGCCGCGGCAGCCAGCAGTGCGGAACCGATTCTGCCGTCCTCAGGAGATACAGTCTCAAAGCGGGCGTCAGGACGCAAGGGCGCGAGCGCGGCAAGCGCTGATTGCGGGAACGCTTCGTCGCCTTCGCTGACCTCCACCACTGTCACTCTTTCGGCAGCTTGTATGAACGGAGCGAAAGTGGCCACGGCCCGTCGCGTAATGCCGCTGTCGCGCCAGCCCAGCGCGAGATGGCCGCAAAACAACGACGTACTTGACAGGGCACTCGACGCAGGCACCATCACGACAGGAAGCCCGGCCTCGAAGAGGACGGTATCCAGTGCCTCCCGATGACCAGGAAGCTCGTCACGCGGATGGGGCAGAATGGCAAGCCGAACGCCCGGAGCGGCGCGGCGGATTTCCTCTACTTCGTAGCCCGCCAAACTACGCCAGGTTGCGCCAAGCTCGCCCCCGCGCGCAATGAGTTCGGCCAGATCCGCATCCGCTGCGGATTCCTGGCGCGCCAACGCCTCGATTTGGCGGGCCCCGAGCACCTCCTCGCTCGGCAGGATCGTCGAAGCAGGCGCAGCACGGACATGCAGCACCGTAATTGGCGGACGGCCAAGAATTCTGGCGGCTGCCGAAGCCACATGAAGACAGGCGAGTGCGCCCGTCGCGGAACCGAGAACAACGAAAATGCTTCCCTCAGCCATGGCTGCATTGCCCGCGAGCTGGCAATGCCTACGGCTGTGCAATGGTGACGCCGAGCCACACTGCAGCGAGGCATAGGACAACGGAGCCAACAATATTGAGGCCAGCCAGGAGATTCTCACCGGAGCGGAGCAAGTCAAAAGTTTGCAGACTGAAGGAAGAAAACGTGGTAAATCCGCCGCAAATCCCGACCATCACGAAGACGCGGATTTCTATTGGTACGGGCAACCGCCCGCTCCGGGCACTGAAGGCGCCAAAATAACCGATAATAAAGGAGCCGACCACATTGATCAGCAAAATGCCCCAGGGAAAGCGCGGGCCGGTCAGTCTTACCATTGCTTCAGCAATGCCATAGCGGGCTATGCTGCCCAAGGCGCCGCCGAGCGCCACCCAAAGGGTGCGGGTTAAATCGGCTACGAGCATTCAATGCCCAATCATCCATCGGCGCGAGGTCGGGGCTGGCTTGCCGAACCCCGAACATAGGCGGCACCCGCAGTTCGCGAGATGCGACCGCGAGGCGACCCTAGGCTCCGAGCTGCTTTTTTCGGCCCTTGCCAGCGCGGCGCGCAGCGACCCATTCATCGTGCTGAGGCTCGGCATCGCGAGCTGGCGCTCACTTGCCGAGCCGCAGTCTGGACAGGCACAGGTGTTGGACGCGCTTCGCATCTCCTGCCACGCTTCGAACAATCCGCAGTTTTTGCACTCGTAGACATAGAGCGGCATCTCAGAGCCTCTCCTTCGATAAGGGTCATGCTTGTGGTCGCCCTACTTGAGAGCCAAAGCGCCGGTGAGCAGAAGATAACCGGGTATCCATCCGGTATAGATGCCCTGGAGGGCGCAGAGTCCGCCGGTAAATTTCGTCAGGCCCTGCATGCCGAGAGCAAGAATCAGGAAGAAGAGGAACCAGAGCACACCCCATGAGAGCCAACAAATCGCAAACCAGTAATCCCAGACAGTGTGGGCGGTTGCGAAGCCTTGCAAAAAAACCGGAACGGTTGTGATTGCAACAAACAGGCAGAACCACCCGAGCCCTCGGCCGTCGGCATTGTTCCAACGATTCCAGGCGACCCAGAAGTAGGTAAAAGTGAATAGAAGCGTTAATGCCGCCGCCTTGATTGATGCGAGATCCGCACCTGGACCGAATGCCAAATATACGGCGACCGCAAGTGTCACGAAGCCAACGAAGACATCGATAACGGGGATCTCCCGATCACCTATTCTTCCCAGGAGCCACATGCCGTTCAAGCAGAGAACTGCGCCGACCCAAAAAAGCGCAAATCCGAGTAACACCGGACATTCCCCCTTTATTATGTGTTTATACGGACAGGCTTGTTTTCACCCGCCGATGAAGAGTCTGAAGTGATCAAGGGGGCAGCGCGTTTTTCGCGCGCCCCCCTTCCTGCTCAGCTCGTTTTGGCGGCGTCGTTGCCGGTAACGTGCCGGGTTGGCCCTGCTGCGTTCGGTCGAATGTCGAAATCGAAGATGGCGGTCGGAATTGCCAAGGTTGCGCAAACGTTCGGAATGTCCACGATTCCGCTGATCCGACCTTCCACAGGGGCGGTGCCAAGGATCATGTATGCCTGGGCTCCCGTATAGCCGAACTTCTTCAGGTATTCGATCGCGTTCAGGCATGCCCTGCGGTAGGCGATGTGCGCGTCCAGATAATGCTGCGCGCCGGTGTGCTCATCGACTGAGATCCCCTCGAAGATGAGGTAGTCGGATGCAAAATCTGGTTGGACCGGGCTCGGTTTGAAAACCGGGTTGGTGATCCCATACTTTGCAACACCTCCCTTGATGAGGCCCACGCCGATGTCGATCCAGCCTGCCATCTCGATCGCGCCACAGAATGTGATCTCGCCGTCGCCCTGAGACCAATGAATGTCGCCCATCGAGAGGCCGGCATTCTTGACGTAGACAGGGAAGTAGACGCGGGACCCACGAGAGAGGTTCTTGATGTCGCAGTTGCCGCCATGCTCGCGTGGCGGGACGGTGCGCCAGGCTTCCCTGGCCGCCGCGGCTGCCTGCGAACCAGACATCTGCCCCATCAGGGCAAAGTCTGCGCAGGGTGGTGCGGCAAGCGGCGGGACGCGGTTTGGATTGGTTGCGATAAGAGCGGCCTCGCGACGGTTTGCCTCATCGAGCAGTTTACGATCAGGCAGGCACCCGATCAGACCGGGGTGGACCATGCCTGGGTAGCGAACCCCAGGGACGTGCCTGGAGGTGGCATAGATCCCGCTTATGTCCCAGCATGATTTGCGCGCATCGGGGAAATGCTCGGTGAGGAATCCACCGCCGTTCTGCTTTGCAAATATTCCGTTAAAACCCCATTCCGATCCCGGAATTGGTCCGAGATCCAGGAGATCAACGACGAGCAAATCGCCCGGCTCCGCACCCTCAATTCCGAATGGGCCGCTCAAGTAGTGAACGCGCAGAAGATTGACGTCGCGCACATCGTTGGCGCTGTCGTTGTTGCCAATCTGTCCGCCTGTCCAATCGTAGCATTCGACACGAAATGTGTCGCCAGGCTTGAACATGGCGACGATCGGAATATCCGGATGCCACCGATTATGGGTTTTTATTTGCTGTTGCTCGGGGGCCTTATTGACGTCGATGGTGAACACGGTTTTGGTCACGGCGTTTCTCCCTGAAAATAGCCGGCTCTCCCGTTGAGGAAGGGGCCCCATGAGGGGCAGTCGCAAGATTGTGGACGATGAACCAGACGGCTACCGCGGGCTAAGGCTAGCCGCACTCCGGCACTCGATTTGTAAAGTTTTGTAGGCCTCAGGGACGGGCTCCACCCTACTGCCGGAGGATCGACCCGATCATCCCGGGCCGGGACATGTAGGTTTCCCCGGTACTGTCTTCTCTGTAATCAGAGCTTGAAGCAGCGAACATTACGCGCCCGCCCATAATGAGCCCATCCCGGGTGAGCGCTCTGCACGCTAGCCGCCACCGGCGAAGACCAGGCGATCGTGAGATCGCGGGTGACGCTGACCAGGGGCGGTTTTTTGATTTCCCTGGCTTGGTTTTGTGTGATTGATCGCGGGTCGGCTATATAGGCGGCCGACCCCGGACGCGCTTTGGCGGGTTGAGCCGGGGGTGTGGCTGGCGCCGTTCCTTGCGGCTTTGAGGTACAGAACGCGAGTGTGCATTTGTCCGGCCGATGTGGCTGGCCTGATCGGCGCTGGCGACTGCAAGGGCTTCCAGCCCATGGAGCCGATCGCGAGGAACGCAAAGCTCAATGCAAGTGCCTGAGCTTGTCAGGATTCCGCACCACATAGATGGCGGCGATCTTGCCGTCCTCGATTTGCAGCGCGGTGGTCTGAAGCTCACCGTCAGCCTCTCGCGTAACGAAGCCGGGCAGACCGTTGATGAAACCGATGCGAACAAGCTGTGAGCCGAGCTTCCTGAACAGGCTCGCCAGCGCCTCGTGCACTTTAATCACGCGGTCGAAGCCGAAAATCGGCCGCTGCGCGGCAGGGCGCTTGCCGCCGCCATCCGCATGCAAACTCACATCGCTTGCGAGCATCGCGCCAAGCGCGGTCATATCGCCACTGCGTGAGGCGGCGAAGAACGCTTCGGCAAGCTCCAGGGCACGCTGCTTCTCCATCTGGAAGCGTGGACGCGCCTCACGGACATGGATGCGCGCGCGGCTCGCAAGCTTCCGGCAGGCAGCCTGATCACGCTGAACCGTGGCCGCAACCTCCTCGAAGCTGAGCCCGAATACATCGTGGAGCAGGAACGCGGCACGCTCGAGCGGCGAGAGTCGCTCAAGCGCGAGCATCAGCGGCAAGGTCACGTCTTCCTCTACCGCCTCCTCGACGATCGGATCGGGCAGCCAGGGTCCGACATAAATCTCCCGCTGGTGGCGCGCCGAATTGAGATGATCAAGGCAAAGCCGGGTCACCGTGCGGCGCAGGAAGGCTTCAGGCTCATCCACCCGCGCGCGGTCGGCCCCCATCCAGCGGATGAAGGCCTCCTGCACCACATCCTCGGCGTCCGCGACCGAGCCGAGCATGCGATAGGCGAGGCGGACAAGCGTCGGACGGATCGGCGAGAAGCTCGCCGCCGCATCCTCCGCTGCCGCCCCGGGCATCAGGCGGCCGCCGCCTTGATCGCTGCCTGGGCCGCCCCCTGGACCATTGCAGGGTCGGCCCACAGGGCGAAGCCGACCGCGATCCGGTTCCAGCCGTTGATGACGTTGATCATCAACGTGAGTTTCATCTGGTCTTCTTCGGTGAACTGAGCCCACAGGGCCTCGCGCACAGCCTCATCAGGGTGTGCTTCGGAAAGCCGCGTGAGCGCGTCTGTCCAGGCCAGCGCGGCACGCTCACGATCGGTGTAGCAGGGCGCTTCACGCCAGGCCTGGAGGAGGTAGATGCGCTGCTCGGTCTCGCCGCGCTTCCGCGCCTCAGCCGTGTGCATACTGATGCAATTGGCGCAGCCATTGATCTGCGAAGCCCGAATCTTGACCAGATCGATAAGCCGAGGCTCAAGGCTCTCGGCAATGGCAACCGAAATATCCATCCAGCTCTTCATGAGCGCGGGCGCGGCGGCGAAGGGATTGAGCTTGGCGGTCATGCTTCGGGCTCCTTCATGGGATTGCGATGACATGACGAGACAGACTTTCCGGGTGTGACATGCGCCCGCAAAAAACCGGGGAAGCTCGACCCCCCTCCCTTCTCGATCGGGCTGTCCCGGCTTTGTTTTCTCGATCAATTTCATGGCTTTGGCGGATCTGGGCACGCCACGGCGCGGAACCCGGCGCGGCGCGATCCCTGAGAAGGGATATCGGTCGCGATCTCAGGTGAGATATCTCTGCGTGAGATGTGCCTGGAACGCGGCCGGATCGAGCGGACCACCCGTTGCTTCCTGCAAGAGCGCATTGAAGCCATAGAGGCTCGCCTTGGCGTGGACATTGCAGGCAAGCCAGGAGATCAGCGGCGCGAGCTCGCCCGCGGCGAGCGCGTCCTCCAACCCTGCCACCTCCCGTCTTGCCGCCGCCATGAGCTGTGCCGCGGCCATCGCGCCCAGGCTATAGCTCGGGAAATAGCCGAAGGCTCCGTCATACCAATGGATGTCCTGCAGACATCCTGTCGCGTCATCGGGCGGCACGATCCCGAGAAGCCGCTTCATGCCCTCATTCCACGCCTCCGGCAGATCGGCGGGCTGGAGGGTACCCTCGATCAGTGCCGATTCGAGCCGGAAGCGAAGGATCACATGCGCCGGGTAGGTGAGTTCATCGGCATCCACGCGGATGAAGCCCCGCCCGACCCGCCGGCAGAGACGGGCCAGATTTCCCGGCTCATAGGCCGGGTCAGGGCCGAAAGCGCCCGCCAGCTCCGCTCCGAGCCAGCCCAGGAAAGCATCCGAACGGCAAGCCTGCATCTCAACGATGAGGGACTGGCTCTCATGCACTGCCATGCCGGCCGCACTCCCGACCGGCTGGCGGGCGAAGGCGGAGGGCAGCCCGCGCTCGTAGAGCGCATGGCCGGTCTCATGCAGCACCGCGAACAGCGCCTTGAGCCCGTCCGCCACGTCGTAGCGGGTGGTGATGCGCACATCGCTCGCCGTGCCGCCGCAGAATGGATGCTCGGACCGGTCGAGCCGGGCATGGTCGAACCCAAGCCCGGCACGCTCGGCCATCCGGCGGCAGAATGCCTCCTGCACCGGGATGGGGAAGGGGCCGGCAGGGCTCAGCGCGGCCGGACGTTCAGCCGCCAGCGCTTCGGCGCGCGGCAGGGCGTCTGCCAGGAAATGCTCGTAGGCGGTAAAAATCGGCGCCACATCCGCTGCCCTCACGCCGCGCTGATAGCCGTCCATCAACGCATCGTAGGGAGAGAGGCCGAGCGCCGCGCCGAGGGCTTGGGCTTCTTCGCGTGCGAGCTTTACAACCTCCGTGAAGCGCGGCAGCACCTGCCCGTAATCGGCCGCGCGCCGCGCCTCCCGCCAGCTCTTTTCGCAGGCCGAATTGGCTCGCGCCGCCGCCTCGACCAGATCGCCCGGCACGGCAGTGGCCCGCGCATGGGCATGCCGCATCAGAAGCAGATTCGCCGTCTGCCACGCATCGAGGCTGTCCGCTTCCGCGGCCTCGGCGAGATCCGAAGCAACCTCCGGCGCGGTCAGTAGCTCGTGGGAGAGCCCGGCAAGGACCGCAAGCTGATCGCCGCGGGAAGCCGCCCCGCCAGGCGGCATCATCGCCGCGGCGTCCCAGCTCAGCATCGCGCTCGCCTCATCCAGCGCGCCGATGCGGTCAAAGCGCGCCACCAGCCGCGCGTAGGCGGCGTTCGTCCGGGCGTCCGTCATTCGCGCAGACGATGCCGGGCCCAGAATCCGAACTGGATCACCACCACCAAAGCAAGCCCGAACCAGGTCAGCGCGTATTGGAAATGGTTGTTGGGCGGCTCAGGCAAGTGCTCGGCGGGCGTCGGGTAAACCCCGAACTGCTGCCGGCCGAGCGCTACCAGCGTGAAAGGCGCGACCTGCTTCAGTCCGAGTGCCGTGCCGATCCGCGCAGGATCGAGCGTATAGAACTGCCGCCCCGGCACATCATCCGATGCGGAGAAGAGCCAGTGATGATCGGGGGCGCGCACATAGCCGGAGATTGAAGTCGGCCCGGTCGGCACGGTCGCGGGCACCCGGTCGGATAGCGGCACCCAGCCGAGATCGACCAGCACCGGCGGCCCTTCCGCCCGCTCGAGCGGCACGATGAGCTGGCCGCCTTGCGCGAGGCCCTGGGGCGTTGTCTCTACGTCATCGCCGTAGAGCGCGGCGAGATCCGTGCGCAGCCGGCCGGTGACCACCACTTTGCTGAAGGGTCCCGGATGGTCGGAAAGGGGAATGCCCGGCCGTGCTTCCGCCGCATGGATCTCGGCCAGGATGCCAAGCTTCCAGCGCAGCCGGTGAAGCTGCCAGACACCGAGCCCAACCAGGAGAAGGACGAGCAGGGCGGCCAGGAATCCGGGGAGGACCAGCCCCCTCCAGCCCCGCCCGGATCCCGGCCTTGCGGCCGCGGCGCCAGGCTCAGCCGACGGTGACGGCGCTCGCGCCCCAGAGATAGACGAAGGTGAAGAGGAAGATCCAGACGACATCGACGAAGTGCCAATACCACGCCGCCGCCTCGAAGCCAAAATGCCGCTCGGGGCTGAACTGTCCCGCCCGCGCACGGAACCAGCAGACGAGGAGGAAGCAGGTGCCGACGATGACGTGAAAGCCGTGAAACCCCGTAGCGAGAAAGAAGACCGACGGATAGACCCCGCCATGAAACGGAAAGGGCGAGTGCGTGTATTCGTAGATCTGTCCGGCGGTGAAAGAGATACCGAGCAGAACCGTGAGGCCGAGCCCGGTGATCAGCCCCTTGCGGTCATTCTCGAGCAGGCAGTGGTGCGCCCAGGTCACGGTCGTGCCGGAGAGCAGCAGGATCATCGTCAGCAGGAAGGGAACGCTGAACGGATTGTCCGTGTGGATTCCCGCCGGCGGCCATTCGGCGATCTTGGCGAAGGAGACGTGGTCGGGGAAAAGCGCGAAATTGAAGAAGGCCCAGAAGAAGGCGACGAAGAACATCACCTCGCTGGTGATGAAAAAAAGCATCCCGTAGCGCAGGCCGAGCCGCACGATCGGCGTGTGCAGGCCGGGTGTCCGGCTCTCCCGGATCACGTCCCGCCACCACATGAACATCACGAAGGCAACGCCGAGCACGCCGATCACGAGCAGCGTGTAATTGTCGAAATTGCCGACCATGATGATGCCGACCAGCACCAGCGCGCCGAACAGCGCGCCGATGATCGGCCAGGGGCTCGGATCGACAAGGTGGTAGGGCTGTTTTAGCCCCGAACTGCTCACCAGGGGCGGCTCATGCGTCTCGCTGCTCATGCCTCTTGTGTTTCCATCCTCTTGCCCCTGGGGGATCTCCGTGGGGGTCGTTATCCGCCGGTGGGGAGCGACGCTCCCTCTCAGCCAAGCAGAATGGCGGCATCATCCCAAAAAAAGGCGCCGGTTCAAGGTGTGGATCCCCGCTTGCCGGCACTCAGCATCGGCGCGGCAGAATGGCAAGGTGGACCAGCCTTCCATCCATGGTGAAATCGCCGAAATCCATGGCGAGCCCATCCGCCACGCCGTTCAGGAAATAGCGCATGCCGATCTGAAAGTCGGGCAGCACCGTATCGGGCTTGCGGCTGAAGAAGGCGACGTGAACGCGCGTGCTCGGCAGCTCGGCGAGGACCGGGAAATGCCCCGCCCAGGCCGCGTCGCGATTCGCGGCCGGTGGGTCCCACCCGTCGATCGCCACCGAGCTGTCCGAGGCGCCGTCCTCTCCGGTGCCGTCGAAAAGTGGCATTGCGATGAATTTCTTGCCTGCCTGCGCCGCCCGGATGATCGCCTCGGTCTGCCACATCGGGAACATGGTTCCGGCCGGCAGCTTGAGAGTCTTGCGCTTCGGCGCGGTGTAGGTCACCTCCCCCGGGCCGCCCGGCCGATCGAGATGCGCCTCTCCGTCCAGCCGGTCATCCACTTCACCATCCGTGGTGTCCACGGTGTGGAAGCGGAAGGCGAGGCCGTTCTTGGCCTCCCACGTCGCGTAGTCGGAGATCGTACGCGTCACCTGGCCGTCATCGTCGATCAGCGTCATTTCCAGGCGCTGGCGCACGGCCCAGCCGTCACAGGCATCGATCACCTCGTAGCCCATCCGGCCGCTGCCCGCGACCACGTTGCCATCCCCGCCGGGCGCGGCAAGCCGCAGTTGATAAAAGGCATCCTGCCCGACGAAAGGCAGAGCGGGAGGCAGCGCAGGCTCCGCCGCCTGGGCGCCAGCCATCGCCAGCAGCGCGCACAGCAGGGAAAGCGTAAGGACTCGGCGCATGCGGGCTCCTGGTTGCGGATATCAGGATAGAGACAAATCACCGCGCCTGTCAGCCTGCCCCTGCTTTCGGCGGCAGGTCGAGTCGGATCGAAAGCTCCTTGAGTCGCGCCGGCGAGACCTCCGCCGGCGCGCCCATCATGAGATCCTCGCCCCGCTGGTTGAGCGGAAACAGGATCACCTCGCGGATATTCGGCTCGTCGGCGAGCAGCATCACGATCCGATCGATCCCCGGTGCCGAGCCGCCATGCGGTGGCGCGCCATAGCGGAAGGCATTCAGCATGCCGCCAAACCGCCGCTCCACCTCCTCGGCCGAATAGCCGGCGATCGCAAAGGCGCGCAGCATGATATCGGGCCGGTGGTTGCGGATCGCGCCTGAGGAAAGCTCGACCCCGTTGCACACGATATCGTACTGAAAGGCCTTGATGGTAAGCGGATCCTGCGTCTCCAGCGCCTCGAGCCCGCCTTGCGGCATGCTGAAAGGGTTATGGCTGAAATCGATCAGCCCGGTCTCCTCGTTCCGCTCGTACATCGGGAAATCGGTAATCCAGCAGAAGCGGAATTCATTGCGTTCACCAAGCCCCAGCTCCTCGCCGAGGCGCATGCGCACCGCGCCCGCGAATTTTTCGGCTTCAAGGCGCTTGCCGGCAACGAAGAAGACCGCATCCCCCGCCGAAAGACCGCAGGCAGCGCGAATCGCCTCCGCCCGCGCCGGCTCGAGATTGCGCGCGATCGGCCCTTTCGGACCCTCCGCATCGAAGATGATATAGCCGAGCCCACCCGCTCCTTCCTCGCGTGCCCATTCATTGAGCCTGTCGAAGAAGCTGCGCGGCCGCGCCGCCCCGCCCGGCGCCGGGATCCCGCGGATGATCCCGCCACTCTCGGCGATCCGGGCGAACAGCGCGAAGCCGCCTCCCCGGAAATGCTCCGTCACGTCGCGGATCTTGAGCGGGTTCCGGAGATCGGGCTTGTCGGTCCCGTATTCGGCGAGCGCGGTGTCATAGGGAATGCGCGGAAAGGGGGGCATCGTCACCGACCGCCCGCCGGCGAACTCGGCAAAGACACCCGCGATCACAGGCTCGATCGCGGCGAAAACATCGTCCTGTGTGACGAAGCTCATCTCGAAATCAAGCTGATAGAACTCCCCCGGGCTGCGGTCGGCACGCGAGGCCTCGTCACGGAAGCAGGGGGCGATCTGGAAGTAGCGGTCGAAGCCGGCCACCATGATAAGCTGCTTGAACTGCTGCGGCGCCTGCGGCAGCGCATAGAACCTGCCGGGATGCAGCCGTGCCGGCACCAGGAAGTCGCGCGCGCCCTCGGGCGAGGAGGCGGTCAGGATCGGGGTCGTGAACTCGACGAACCCCGCTTCCTGCATGCGCCGCCGGATCGAGGCGATCACCGCCGTCCGCAGCATGATGTTCCGGTGCATCTTCTCCCGCCTCAGATCGAGGAAGCGGTATTTGAGCCGAAGGTCCTCCGGGAACTCCGCCTCTCCGGCGATCTGGATCGGCAGCAGCTCCGCCGCCGATTGCACGACGAGCGCCTCCACCCGGAGCTCGATCTCCCCGGTCGGGAGCTTTGGGTTCGCCGTTCCCGGCGCGCGCGCGACCACGATGCCCGTGAACGTGACCACGCTTTCCACCCGCACCCGCTCGGCTGCCGCGAAGACCGCGCTTTCCTGATCGACGACACACTGGGTCATGCCGAAATGATCGCGCAGATCGATGAAGAGCAGCCCTCCATGATCGCGCTTGGCGTGCACCCATCCCGAAAGGCGGGCCGTGGCCCCGATATCGGCGGCACGAAGTGCGCCGCAATCATGCGTGCGATAGGGATGCATCCGATGATTCCGCATGGAGAAAGGCCGGCAAAAGCCCTGACTGAGCGCAGCCTGTCAACCCGGCCACCTTTTCCCATTCGGGCGGGGCGTGTAGAAACGGGCCATGGACCGCCCCGTCCGCGCGGCCGCCGTCATGCGTCCCGGCACACCGCCCCTCAGTCTGATCGAGAGCAGTGCGGCCCTCGCCGCGCTTTGTGACCGGCTGAGCGAGGAATCCTTCGTCACCGTCGATACCGAATTCATGCGCGAGCGCACATACTGGCCGCGTCTCTGTGTCGTCCAGCTCGCCGGGGCCGCCGAGACGGCGGTGATCGATGCCGAAGCGCCGGGGATCGATCTCGCGCCGCTCGGCCGGCTGCTCGCCGATCCGGCTGTGACCAAGGTCTTTCATGCCGCCCGGCAGGATGTCGAAATCTTCCTTCTCATCTTCGGCCGGGTGCCGGCACCGCTTTTCGATACCCAGGTCGCGGCGATGGTGGCGGGCTACGGCGACCAGGTGGGTTACGACCAGCTCGTCTCCTCGCTCACCGGTGGCGTGATCGACAAGGCCCATCGCTTCAGCGACTGGTCGGCCCGGCCGCTGTCATCCCAGCAGATCGCCTACGCCGCGGCCGATGTCACCCATCTCCGCACCGTCTATGAGAAGCTCCGCGCCCGTCTCGAGCGCGAAGGAAGGCTCGCCTGGGTCGCCGAGGAGATGGCCGCGCTCGCTGACCCCGCGACTTATCGTAACGATCCAGAAACAATGTGGGAGCGGCTCAAACCCCGCACCACCAACCGCCGCGTGCTCGGCATTCTTCGCGCGATTACCGCCTGGCGTGAGCGCGAGGCGCAGCGGCTCGACATCCCCCGCCAGCGCCTGCTCAAGGACGAGACCCTGCTCGAGATCGCGGCGACCGCACCCGCCACGGCCGAAGCGCTTGCCCGCGCGCGCGGTGTGGGAAGGGGGTTCGCCGAGGGCAAGAGCGGCACCTCGCTGCTCGCCGTCATCGGCGCCGCCAAGGCGCTGCCCGAAGAGGCGCTGCCCCCGCCGCCTGCCGCGCGGCTGGGCGGCCGGGCAGCCCCGGCACTCGTCGCTTTGCTCAAGGTGCTGCTCGCGGCCAAGTGCGAGGCGCATCACGTCGCGCCGCGCCTGCTCGCCTCGGCCGAGGATATCGAGCGGCTCGCCGCCGAGGACGCGCCGGAGATCCCAGCCCTCAGCGGCTGGCGGCGGGAGATTTTCGGCGCCGATGCGCTGGCGTTAAAGACCGGCCGCGTCGCGCTTGGTGTCGAGGGAAGGCGGGTGAGGCTGCTGCCGCTTTCTTCCTGAGCCTCTTCCTCATGCCGCTTCGGAGAGCACCAGCCGCCGCCCCGAGAGCTTGCGAATCGGAACCGCGGAGTAACAGTCTTTCACCGCCTCGCAGATCGTAAGCCCGGCAAATTGCGGAGCGAGCCACCGCCCCGCGCGTTCCCACAAACGGGCGGTCCGCAGGACCATCCGAAAGTCGAGCGGCGGCAGATAGAGCGCGGTTGCCCGTCGCTCGACCCGGAACAGGGAAGCCGCCAGAAGCCCACCGAGCTGGCGCGCCGAATAGGGCTGCCCATGCCCGAAGGGTGTCGCCTCCAGATAGGCCCAAGGGCTTCGCCGGTTCGGCACGACGACCATCAGCAGCCCGTCATCCTTGAGCACGCGCCAGACCTCGCGCAGCATCCGCCGCGCATTCTCGGCCGCCTCCAGCCCATGGATGAGCAGGATCCGGTCGAACATCAGGTCCGGGAACGGCAGCGCATCCTCTTCCGCGGTGCAAGAGAGCCCCGGCTTGCCGGCCGGCCAGCGCGCCGCGCCGATCTGCGCCGGGGTGAGCGCCACGCACCGCTCCGCGCTCTCCCGCCAAAGCCGCAGGTAAGGCGCCGGATAGCCAAGCCCGAGCAGCGACCTGCCGGAAAGATCCGGCCACAGGGATGCCAGCCGCTCACGCACCAGGCGCGCCGTCACCACCCCCTGACGCCCGGCATAGAAGTCGGCGGCCGTCGCAACGTCGATCGCCATGGCCCTGCTATAGCATGGCGGCGAGAACGAGCGCGTCCGTACCGTCCGCGTAGTAGCGCCGGCGACGACCGATCTCGGCAAACCCCGCCGCCTGATAGAGCGCCCGCGCCGCCTCGTTCTGCTCGGAGACCTCGAGCAAAATTCGCTGCGCACCCGCAGCCCGCGTTTGCCCCATTGCCTCCGCCAGGAGTGCGCGGCCGATCCCGCGCCGCTGGGCTGCCGGGACGACTGCGAGTGTCAGCACCTCCGCGTCCTTCGCAACGACGCGCATGAGAATGAACCCGCCTTCCGGATCCATGAGCCCGAACACGCCCGGCAGGGCGAGCTGGGCGGCGAAGCTCTCCTCGCTCCATCGCGCACCGGGCGGGAACGCGGCGGCATGGATCACAGCCATCGCTGCCGCATGGGCTTGGGCGGCGATCAGGATCATAGGGGATTCACTGCGGCGGCGGGCGAAGTCCCTCGGCCCGTTTGGCCGCTGGCGGATCGACATAGAGGGGGCTCGCCGGTCGCGGCGGCAGGTGCCCTGCAAGGCGCCGCACAGCCGCCCGGGCAACACCGGTCGCATCGCTCACCTGGATTTCGGCCCGCTGGACGACCCCCCCAAGGACGGTAAGGGCCGCCTGCGCGATCTCCGCTGCGTCACCCGCAAGCACGACCGGCCCTTCGGGTCTTGGCAGCGCCGGGAGTGCCCATGATGTGACCTGCCCTGTCCTTTCGAGAAAAATCCTTCCGCGCCGTGAATCGATCGCAACCCAGAGGCGGGCGGGCGGCACGTCCGGCAGCAGGGCGGCGATCGCCTCGCCTACGCTTACCCCGACCACGGGGATGCCGCACGCGAGCGCAAGGCCGGACGCAAGGGCAAGGCCGGCGCGGATGCCGGTGAAGCTGCCAGGGCCCACCGTCGCCGCAACGGCGTTGAGATCGCGTCCCGCAAGCCCCGCAGCCGCGAGCGCCTGTTCGGCAAGCCGCGCAAGCGCCCCGCTCTGCTCCCCGGCCGCCGCACCAAGGACCTGCCCATCCTCGGTCACGGCGGCAGAGACGCGCGCAAGCGCCGAATCGAGAGCCAGGATCCGCATGCTGGACGCTCAGCGGCCGGTGAAGACCGGCCGGCGCTTCTCGTTGAAAGCGCGAATGCCCTCCCGCCGGTCCGCCGTTGGCACGAGACGGTTATAGGCCTCGATCTCCAGCATCAGGGCGGCCCCGAGATCCATCGCTGCGCCCACATTCACCGATTGCTTGATCTGCCGGGTCGAGAGCGGCGCATTGGCGGCAATGGTCCGCGCTGTGGCCCGCGCCTCCTCGAGCAGCGTCGGTCCCGGGCAGACCCGGTTGACGAGGCCCCATTCCAGTGCCTCGGCCGCAGTGAAGGGACGGCCGGTGAAAAGAATCTCCTTCGCCCGCCGCGGCCCTACGGCCCGCGGCAGGGTCTGGGTGCCGCCGGCCCCGGGCATGATGCCAAGGGTCACCTCCGTCAGCGCGAAGCGTGCATGCTCGGCGGCGTAGGCGAAATCGGCCAGCAGCACGAACTCGCACCCTCCGCCATAGGCGGCGCCGTTCACCGCCGCGATCAGCGGCATCGGCGCGAGCAGGATCGCGCGCACCATCCGTTCGAAGACCAGGTGCTGAGCCTGCCATTCCTCATCGGTCATGCCGAGCCGCTGCTTGAGATCTCCGCCGGCGCAGAAGGCACGTTCGCCGGCGCCGGTGAGCAGGACGACGCGGGCCCGCTCCGGCTCGGCGTTGAGTTGATCGAAAACCTCCAGAAGCTCACGGGCCATTTGCGTATTGAGCGCATTGGAGACCTCCGGGCGATGGAGCGTGATCTCGCAGATCCCGCCTTCTGTGCGCGTGACCCGGATCGTCGTGTGGTGCCCGCCCCAATCCCGCCCAGCCTCAGTGGTCGTGCTCATACCGCGGCAGCCGGCGAGATGAGTGGCATGATCAGGCCACCGCTGATTTCGTCCATACTTCTGATCTCCATCTCTGTGGGCAGCGCCACCGCCCGGAGGGAGCGGTCATGGCGGGAGCAAATACCTAATGTTTATTTGGCATGATGCGCGTTGTTAACACCGAGGCAGCCTCCACCGCTTTGCGCGCGAGAGGAACAGTATGGTACTCGCCCCGAATCCAGGGGATGAACTGATCCCTGTAGTGAGCGCTGCCTGGCACACCAGAATTGCCGATATTCTGCACGGCAAAAAACGAATCAGGAACCGCGAGGTCGACGACGATTCGATATTCGGTGCCAGCGTTGGCGCCATGCGGCGGCAGTTCCCCGCCCGTGTTCCGCACCGTGTGCGATCCACCATCGACAGGGGCCGGGCCGATATCAAAAGCGGCACTGGTTGCCGCGTTCGAGAGCGGGTGACGCCAATGTGCCTTATGCACCCGCTCCCACCGCCAGGCGGTGGGATCATCGCCGAGCCTGGCCCTGAGCTGAGCGACCACCTGCTTCGCGACGGCGATGCAAGCGGTTGAAGTTCCAGACTTAAAATATTCCATTCCGTCATTCTCGAGCAGGCTCATGGCAAGGCCCGTCTGTTGGGCGGCGAGATCGAGCAGCCGCGATGGCAGATGCTCCGACAGGACAGCTTTCTGCCATAGCGCGAGAAAAGTCTCGAAGATAGTAGGGGCAGGGCTTGCAAGTTCGTAGCAGAAATCCCAAGCCTCAAGGGCGGCGCGAACAACAGCGACATCCGGATCTTCACTTCCGGCGAGCCGGCGCAGGATGTGCGGGCACATGCGCTCAGCCCTGGCACTCGTCACATCGTTCTGAAAGCGGATATTCTCATCCCGGTTCATCACCGGATGGCGTGCAAACTCGGCGTCGATACGCACACCGCGATGGCCCTGGGAATAGGCACCGTAGATCGGCTGGCGATAATCTGACGGAACAATCCGCTGGTTGGCGCTGGCGACATACCCGCGCGCCGGATTGAAGCTGTGCGGAAGGTCCTCGAACGGCACATATCCGCGCCACTGGTCAGCAGCCTCGTTTGCGTCCCGATATCCATAGACAATGCGGCCGCGGACGGGCAGCCGCCCGGCCATCTGGTAGCCGATATTCCCGCCACGGTCAGCATAGACGAAGTTGAAGACGGCAATCGCCCAGTCCCTGAGCGCGACACGGAAGGCGGCCCAATCCCTCGCGCGGGAAACCGCAATCATCGCCTTGAGATCATCAAGATGCTCGGCGCCGACCCAACGGAGCGAGAGCGGCGGCTCGCCCTCCTCCGCGAGCGAGGGGACCAGCGCGTTGACCACCGGCCCGCGTACGGTCGAGCGGATCGCGAGCGCGTGCGAAGACCCTCCGCGGACGGGAATCATCACCCTCCGCTCATCGAAGCGTCGCCATGACGCTCCGTCACGGTAGCGCTGCGGATCGACCGGATCCACCTCTTCACGATAAAGATCACGCGTCGAGGCGGCATTATTGGTGATGCCCCAGGCGATGGTGCCGTTGCTGCCCCACCAGAGACCTGGAAGCCCAGGGTGGCCCGCGCCCGCTGCGTCATCCTCCGGCCCGTGCAGCGCGAACTCATACCAACTCGAGGGCACCCAGAACGGCTGGTGCGGATCGCCGCAGAGAATGGGATATCCCGTTCCGGTGCGGTGCGGTGCAAGCGCCCAGTTGTTGCTGCCGGTCGCATCGTCGGTGCCGGCCGGCCTGAGCGCGGAAGAGGCGCCGAGCCATGGCAGAACGAGGTTCTCCGAGGCTTCCGGTGTTAGATAGAGCGTGCGCAGGGCCTCTGTTGGCAGGAAACGCGCGCACTCCGCCGCCGCGATGCGATCGATCCGGCCGTTCAAGGACCACCAGATTCCGCGCCCGATCGCAACAATATCGCGAAGTGTAAAAGGGTCCGCACGATATTCAAGAATCTCGAACTCGATTGGCGGGGGCATGGTTTCGATGCAGCGATTGATGCCGGCTATAAAGCTGGTAATGATCGCGCGTGTCCTTTCATCCATTAAAGCTGCATCCATCTCGGCGATCCGGTCGATCCCCACCGTGAGATGTGCGATATCGCTTGCCAGGAAATCCGGTCCGAGAATCTCTGCCTGCCTTCCGAGGGCGCGACGGCGAAGCCGATCCATCTGCCAGAGGCGGTCCTCAGCCATGGCGAAGCCGAGGCCGAAGAAGAGATCTTCCGTGCTGTCAGCATAGATGTGTGGCAAGCCGGCACCGTCCCGCTTGATCTCAACGACGCCCGTGGTCGGCCCGCTGATGTTCCTGTCGCTCAAGGCGGCGCGGCGCCCCAGGAACGCATCGCGCGCGGCGGCGAACTCGGCCGCCGACAAGCCGAGGCGGGCGCACAGGTCTTCGAGCGCGACTGTGCCGCGCAACGCGGCGAGCATGGCGTCATCGTCGAGTGGCATAGATGATCCCTTGATAAAGATGATGGGAAAGCTGGGTTCTTGTTGCAATTCCAAAGTCTGTCGCGCTGGAATCCGCGCGGGATCGGGGCACTTCCCTCTTTGTTGCCGGCAGCCCGCTTATCCTCTCCGTTCGCTGTTCATGGCAGCGGACGGAAGGGGCAGGACACTAGAGC
>DASZQO010000034.1:0-2263 GCA_035549615.1 Acetobacteraceae bacterium | reverse complement strand
GGAGACCTCCGTGCCCTTTGGGCCGGCGGCACGGCCGGGTTCGAGGACCTGAGAGCCGTCGACGCGGAGGACGGAACGGACACCATCCTCGTTCGCGGTGGAAAGGGTGAGATGCGAAACGGAGGCGATGGAGGGAAGCGCCTCGCCGCGAAAGCCGAGGGTCTGGACGCCGAGAAGATCGTCGGCAGAAGTGATCTTGGACGTGGCATGGCGCTGGAGGGCCTGCCTGGCATCGTCCAGAGTCATGCCGCAGCCGTTGTCGCTCACCCGGATCAGGGCCTTGCCGCTGTCGGCGAGATCGACCTCGATACGGGTAGCGCCGGCATCGAGGGCGTTTTCGACCAGCTCCTTGACGACCGACGCGGGACGCTCGACCACTTCGCCGGCGGCGATCTGGTTGACGGTATGGGCGTCCAGCAGGCGGACTCGGGAGGGCATGAGCGTTGAATTCACGATACAGGAAAATGGACGGATAACCGGCGAGTATTGGCGGGTTTGTATTGAGTATTGAGTGTTGAGTGCCGGGCGGCTTGTTCGAATCTACGCTTTATTTCGCCTTAGATCGGCGTCCTATTCAGCAATGGCTCGCACGCTGCTTCTGTCGAGTGCCGCGTTCTCTTGGCGCGAGTGGCTCAAGGAGCATCGGGCGGGAAGGGACTTTCTTTGTTTGGACCCGGGGGAGCCGTCGCAGGGGCCGCCGGGCAAGCTGACCTTGTTCCGGGGCGGGAAGCCGCTGCATTGGCGGTTTTACGGCAGCCTCGATCCTGGCCGAGCACCGCATGTCTTGGTGGGTGCGCTGGCGGAAATGCTGCGGCAGTCGGGAAGCGATCCGATCGTGCAACTCTTTCCGGTGCGAAATGCGCCGCTGGTGAGACAGATGGCCGCGCTTTGCGCCCAACTCATACAGCCCGATGAGATTTTCGCCCCAAAGGGGGCCGGTTTGGACCTGGAGGGCTATCCGGTGGGACCGGAGGAGGTCGCGCTGGAGGACACCTTTCCCGCGATGGTGCAGCAGGCTCAGCGCAAGGCGCAATGGCTGAAGCTGATTGAAGACTGCTCGGAGCATGAGGTCGAACTGCGGCGAGTGGCGATCGAGGGGGCTCGGCTGGGGTCGGCCCACCCGGCTCATCCGGATCAGCTTGCGAAGGCGGGGCTGCGCGAGGCCTTGCATGCGGAGGTGGCGGGAGGGACGCTGCTTTTGGTGACGGAGAGCGAGCCGGAGGACCACGTGATGGCGCGGGCTCTGGACGTCTTCCACGCCTCGCGGGCGGCGGTGGTCGCGCCCTCGGCGTATGAGAATCTCCTTTGCTCCTTCGCCCGGCAGAGCGGCGAGGATTTTGGGATCGGGATCGTCAAGCGGATCGATTTCTCGGTCGGAGTGGCGACGATCTTATCGACGGCGGTCGCGCCGGCGCCGGTCCGGATCTTGCGATTGGGCGGCCTTCGGGTGGATGCGGCCGGCCGGGAATTGGGCGAAGCGCGGCCCTGGCAGGTTTAGCCTTCGGGGATCGTGGGGCTTTGGGACGAAGGGGCTATGGCGGAACGGGGGTTTGGCGGGACTCGTTGAAAGGGACATAGCATGAACACACTTCGAACAGGCGTATTGTTAGCGGCGATCAGCGCGTTGGCGGTCGGCATCGGCGCGGCTTTCTTTGGAATCAATGGGGCGGTTATTGGGTTGTTAGTGGCTTTCGCCATGCAGGGTTTCAGCCTGATGGCGGGGCACAAGCTTGCCCTTTCGTTTGCCAAGGCGCAGCCGCTCGGCCCCGACGAGCTTCCCTGGTTGCACGATGCGGCCGATATGTTGGCGCGGCGGGCGGGGATTCCGACGCCGAAGCTTTACATCTCGCCCGATCCGCAGCCAAACGCCTTTGCGGCGGGGCGGAGCCCGGAGGTCGCGGTCGTTTGCATCAACGAAGGGCTTTTGCGGCTGATGCCTCAAGATGAGGTGATCTCGGTTCTGGCGCACGAGTTCGGGCACATCAAGAACCGCGACATTTTGACGATGACGGTAACGGCGGCGATGGTGAGCTTCATCAACATGCTCGCCTACCTGGCCTATTTCCTTCCGGTGGGCAGCGACAACCGGCGCGGGAACCCGCTCGTCCAACTTGCGATTATCGTGCTCGCTCCGATCACGGCGACGCTGATCCAGTTGGCAATCTCGCGGCAGCGGGAGTTTGCGGCGGACCGGGCTTCGGCGGAATTGGTCGGGAGCGCGCAACCGATGATCGAGGCGCTGCGGGACCTGGATGCGGGAACC
>DASZQO010000033.1:0-16903 GCA_035549615.1 Acetobacteraceae bacterium | reverse complement strand
GATCTGCCTGCCATCCTGGCGATCTACAACGAGGTGATCCGCACCTCGTTCGCGATCTACACCGAGGAGCCTCTGACGCTCGCGGATCGCCGAGCCTGGTTTGCCGGCCGGCTCGCCGGGGGCTTTCCGGTGCTGGTGGCGGTTGCGTCGGGGGCAGTGGTCGGGCTTGCGAGCTTCGGCGATTTCCGCACCTGGCCGGGCGGGTATCGCTATACGGTGGAACATTCCGTCCATGTCGCGGAGGCTGCGCGCCGGCAGGGAATTGGCAGCGCGCTGCTCGCCGCGCTTTTGCCGCGGGCTGCCGCACTCGGCAAGCACATGATGGTCGGGGCGATCGATGCCGAGAATGCGGGCTCGATCCGCATGCATGAACGGCTCGGCTTCACACGTGCCGGGGTTCTCTGCGAGGTTGGCTGGAAATCCGGCCGCTGGCTCGATCTGCTCTTCATGCAGCGCGCACTGCCATGAGCCGCGAGATCCGGCTCAACGCTTTCGATATGGCAACCATCGGCCATATCCAGCAGGGGATGTGGACCCATCCGCGTGACCGCTCAACCGAATATCGTTCGCTCGATCACTGGATCGCGCTCGCGCGTTTGCTTGAGCGCGGGCTGTTCGACGGGATTTTCCTCGCCGACGTACTCGGCGTCTATGATGTCTATGAAGCCGCTCCGGATGCGGCGTTGCGCGGGGCAGTGCAGGTACCCTTGCTCGATCCGATGCTGCTCGTGCCGGCGATGGCGCAGGCGACACGGCATCTCGGCTTCGGCGTGACCTGCAATCTTGCCTTCGAGCCGCCCTGGCTCTTTGCCCGGCGCATGGCGAGCCTCGACCATCTGACCGAGGGCCGCATCGGGTGGAACATCGTCACCGGCTATCTCGACAGCGCCGCCCGCGCCATGGGCTTCGCCGCGCAAATGGCGCATGACGATCGCTATGAACTGGCGGAAGAGTACATGGCGCTGATGTACGCGCTGTGGGAAGGCGGCTTCGAGGATGGCGCCGTCCGCGCCGACCGGCTGGGCGGGGTCTATACGGACCCTGCCCGTGTGCATCGCGTGCGCCATCATGGCCGGCAATGGCAACTGGACGCGGTGCCGCTCTGGGAGCCTTCACCGCAGCGCACGCCGGTGCTCTACCAGGCGGGGGCCTCGGACCGTGGCCGCGCCTTCGCGGCGCGCCACGCCGAATGCGTGTTCCTCAATGGGAGCAGCAAGGAAAACGTGGCCCGGCTCGTCGCCGATATCCGGGCCAGGGCCGCGCCGAGGCCGATCCTCGCCTTCGTCGGTGCAACCGTCGTCGTCGGCCGCACCGCCAAGGATGCGCGCGATCTCCTTGCCGATTATCGGCGCCATGCGAGCGTCGAGGCGGCACTGGCCCATGCCTCGGCCTCTCTTGGCATCGATTTCTCGCGCTATGGCCTCGATGATCCGATCGATATCGGGCCAGGCAATGCCATCCGCTCGAATATCGAGGCGCTGCAAAGGAACGCCGGTCCGTATTGGACCAAGCGCAAGCTGATTGATCAGTTCGTGCTCGGCTCGCGCCAGCCGCCGATCGTGGGCGCGCCTGAAGAGGTCGCGGACGCGCTGCAATCCTGGGTTGATGCGGCGGACGTGGATGGGTTCAATCTCTCCCGCACGGTCGTTCCGGAATGTTTCGAATTTTTTATCGAGCGCGTCATCCCGATCCTTCAGGAACGCGGCGTCTATAAGCGCGCTTATGCTTCCGGCACCTATCGCGAAAAACTCTTCGCGGGCGGCCCGCGCCTTGCGCCGCCCCATCCGGCTGCAATCAGCTGTTGAGCGAGCGCGGGATGCGTTCACCTGCGCTCGTGGAGCCCGCTCCCGGCCATTGCTTTCCCGCGGGACCGACGCCGGCGGTGACTCCCCCGCCGACGGTCATGCTTCAGCGCCCGCTGCGGTTGCCGAGGATCACCCGCGCGCGTTCGAGATCGCTCAGCGTATCGACGCCGAGCGGCTCGCTTGCGATCACCGCGGCATCGATCCGCATGCCGTTCTCGAGGGCGCGGAGCTGCTCGAGATTCTCGCGCTGCTCAAGCACCCCCTGGGGCAGGCGCACGAAACGCTCGAGCGCGGCGCGGCGATAGGTGTAAAGCCCGACATGATGATAATGCGGGCCGGCGCCACCGGGAATGACGGCGCGGCTGAAATAGATCGCCCGCCCAACCCGTGCGCCAGGGGCGATGGCGAGGGCGATCTTCACCACCTGTGGGGCCTGCAATTCGAGCGGATCGGTGATCACGGTGGCGAGGGTGGCGATGTCCACGGCGGGATCGGCCAGCGGGGCAAGGGTGGCGTGCAGGACGGAGGGTTCGATCGTCGGCAGGTCTCCTTGCAGCACGACGACAACGTCATGGCGGCATTCGGGGTCGATGCGCGAGAGCGCGGCCTGCACGCGATCCGACCCGGTGGGCAAGGCCGGATCGGTGAGGATGGCCTGGCCGCCCATGGCGCGGATGGCATCGGCGATGGGGGCATCGCCGCAGGCGACATAGACGGGCCCGATCTCGGCCTCGATCCCGCGCCGCCAGACATGGACGATCATCGGATCGCCGGCAATTTCGGTGAGTGCCTTCCCCGGCAGTCGTGTCGAGCCGAGGCGGGTCGGGATCACGACGATGGGATGCACAGGCGAGGATGTTTTGCCTGACAATGTGATGCTGCGCGTGCGTTGGAAATATCGGGCACCAGAACTTGCTCAATACACGTGGCAGGATGAGGACAATCGTCCTCATCCTGCCAACCGAGATTGGCGTTCCCTCCCCAAACTTGGCCCGGATCGCTCCGCCGCGGCGCTTTTGTTACCCGGTTGATCATGCCAAGTCACGCATTTTCGTGCTTGCATCGCGAAGATTTCTAGGCCTTCTTGCGAACCCTGGTTGTGCAACGCACAAAAATTGCTGCATTGCAGCGGAGCCGCAGATTATCAATATTCGCGCGAGACGACGGATCGCTTTGCCATCGGGGGGCCATCTGGCCGGGCGCAGGTGGGGCGATTAGGGTCTCGCGCCCACTCCCTGGAGGACAGAACGCAAGATGCGCCTTTCCCGCAGCTTTGTGCCGACATTGAAGGAAATTCCGGCCGAGGCGCAGATCGTCTCGCACCGGCTGATGCTGCGTGCCGGCCTGGTGCGGCAGACGGCCGCCGGGATCTATGCCTGGCTACCAGCGGGATTCCGTGTGCTGCAGAACATCGCCGCGATCGTCCGCGCCGAGCAGGACGCCGCCGGCGCGCAGGAATTGCTGATGCCGACCATCCAGCCGGCCGAGCTCTGGCGCGAGAGCGGGCGCTACGATGATTACGGAAAGGAAATGCTCAGGCTCCGGGACCGCCATGATCGCGATCTCGTCTATGGGCCGACCAATGAGGAGATGATCACCGACCTCTTCCGCCAGTCGGTGCGCTCCTATCGGGAGCTGCCGCAGATTGTTTACCATATCCAGTGGAAATTTCGCGATGAGGTGCGGCCGCGATTCGGCGTCATGCGCGGGCGGGAGTTCCTGATGAAGGACGCGTATAGCTTTGATCTTGACTATGACGGCGCGGTCATCAGCTATCGGCGGATGATGCTCGCCTATATGCGCACTTTCCGCCGCATGGGATTGAAGGCCATTCCGATGCAGGCGGAATCCGGACCGATCGGTGGCAATATGAGCCATGAATTCATCATCCTGGCGCCGACCGGCGAGAGCGAGGTGTTTTACGACGCCGCCTTCGAGGAGATCGATTATTCCGCTTCCGGTTTCGATATCTTCTCTGCCGACGATCTCGACCGGTTCGCCGGGCTGATGACCCGCCATTATGCGGCGACCGATGAGAAGCATGATCCCGCTCTCTGGGCCGAGCTTGCGCCCGAGCGGCAGCGGCGCGGCCGCGGCATCGAGGTTGGCCACGTTTTTTATTTCGGATCCAAATATAGTGCCGCCATGGGGTTCTCGGTTGCCGGCGCCGATGGCCGCCCGGTCGCGCCGGAGATGGGCAGCTACGGCATCGGCGTAAGCCGGCTGGTCGGCGCGTTGATCGAGGCCTCGCATGATGAGGCGGGCATCATCTGGCCCGACGCGGTGGCGCCTTTTCGCGCCGCCATCCTCAATCTGCGGCAGGGGGACGCGGCCTGTGACCGTCTCTGCGAATCGCTCTATGCAAAGCTCGATCATGAGGCTCTTTATGACGATCGCGAGGAGCGGGCAGGGGTGAAGTTCGCGGATGCCGACCTGATGGGCCATCCCTGGCAGATCATCGTCGGGCCGCGCGGTGCGGCGAGCGGCAGCGTGGAGCTCAAGCGCCGTGCCAGTGGCGAGCGCCAGGAGCTTTCTCTCGAATCCGCACTCGCGCGCATCCTCTGAGCATGTTCGGCGCTTTCGAGCGGGCGGTTGCATTCCGCTATCTGCGCTCCCGGCGTGGGGAGCGCTTCGTCTCCGTGATCGCCGGTTTCTCGCTGCTCGGCATCGCGCTTGGCGTCGCGACGCTGATCATCGTCACCAGCGTGATGAACGGTTTCCGCCAGGAGCTTCTTTCGCGCATTCTCGGGCTGAACGGCGATCTCGCCGTCTATGCCTCGGGCGAGGGGCTTAAGAATTTCGATGCCGCCACCGCCGCCATCCGCCGCATTCCGGGCGTGCTTTCGGCGACCCCGATCGTCGAGGGCCAGGCGCTGCTGACGAACGAGAGCGGTGCCGCGGTCGGTGGTCTCATTCGTGGGATCCGCCGCGCCGATCTCCAGGCGCTGCCCTCCGTCTCCGATCACATCATCGCGGGCAGCCTTGCGCATCTTGCGGGTGACGATGCCGTGGCGATCGGGTCTGGGCTCGCGCAAACCCTCGGCCTCACCATCGGCAGCCGGCTCACGCTCGTCTCGCCGCAGGGTGCGGCCACGGTGGTCGGAACCATCCCGCGCATCCGCTCCTATCAGGTGGTGGCGATCTTTCAGGTCGGGATGAACGAGTATGACAGCAGCTTCGTTTTTCTTCCGCTTGAAGCCGCGCAGACTTTCTTCCAAAAACCGGACGAGGCGACGCAGATCCAGGTGACCGTCCAGCATCCGGACGCGGTGGGCGCGATCGACCGGGCGATCGCGCAGGTCCTGCCGGGGCAGCCGGTCCGCATCATCGACTGGACGCAGGCGAATGACAGTTTCTTCGCCGCCGTGACGGTCGAGCGCAACGTGATGTTCCTCATCCTCACGCTCATCATTCTCGTTGCCGCCTTCAACATCGTCTCCTCTCTCATCATGATGGTGAAGGACAAGACGAGGGATATCGCCATCCTGCGCACGATCGGCGCCGGCCGTGGCGCGGTGATGCGCATCTTCCTGATGTGCGGAGCCTCGGTCGGGATCGTAGGCACCGTGGCGGGAACCGTGATCGGCGTGTTGTTCTGCCGCAATATCGAGACGATCCGACAATGGCTGCAATCCCTGACGGGGACCAATCTCTTCAACCCCGAGGTCTATTATCTCGAGCAGCTTCCCGCCGTGCTCGACTGGGGCGAGGTGGTACGGGTGATCGTGATGGCACTCGCGCTCTCGCTGCTGGCCACGCTTTACCCGAGCTGGCGGGCGGCCCGCACCGATCCGGTCGAAGCGCTGCGGCATGAGTGAGCCGCTCGCGCTCAGGAATCTCTCGCGCACATTTCGCAGCGCCGGGGGTGATCTTCCGGTGCTCCGCGGGGTCGATCTCACCGTCGCGGCAGGTGAAATTGTCGCCCTGGTGGCGCCCTCCGGGGCAGGGAAATCGACGCTTCTCCAGCTCGCCGGGCTGCTCGAAAAGCCCGATGGCGGCGCGGTGGTGATCGAAGGACGGGATGCCGGCGCCCTCCCGGATGCCGAGCGCACGGCGCTCCGCCGCCAGCGCATCGGCTTCGTCTATCAGATGCATCATCTCCTCTCCGAGTTCAGCGCCGTGGAGAACGTGATGCTGCCGCAGCTCATCGCGAACGTGCCGCGGCGGAGGGCGGAGGAGCGGGCGGTGGCCCTGCTCGGCGCCTTCGGGCTTGCGGCACGCGCGCGACACCTGCCCGGGGCCCTTTCGGGAGGCGAGCAGCAACGCGTGGCGATCGCCCGGGCGCTTGCGAACCAGCCGGCGCTGTTGCTCGCCGACGAGCCGACCGGCAATCTGGATGTGGCGACCGCCGCTGTGGTGTTCGAGGAGCTGCTGGCGGCGGTGCGTGGTTATGGGCTCGCCGCCCTGATCGCCACCCACAACCCCGAGCTGGCGGCCCGGATGGATCGCCAGGTGACGCTCAAGGCGGGTAAGATCGTTCCTCTCGTCTGACCCCGAATCGGAACCGGATCCTGCCGTGCCGTACGCGGACTTCGTGCATCTTCGTGTCCATTCCGCCTATTCGCTGAGCGAAGGCGCGATCAAGGCGGGCAAGATCGCCGCCCTGGCCGAGCGCGCGGCGATGCCGGCCGTCGCCATCACCGATACGGGCAATCTCTTCGGCGCGCTCGAATTCGGCGAAGCCTGTGCCGCGCGCGGCGTGCAGCCGATCCTCGGCTGCCAGCTTGCGCTCTCCCGCGCCGGGGGAAACGGCGGCTTGCGGCTCGCGCCCGACCCGATTGTTGTGCTGGCGCAGGACGAGACAGGGCTCGCCAATCTCCAGCGCCTTTCCTCGCTCTCCTTCCTTGAGACCGATCCTGGCCTGCGCCCGCAGCTTCCGCTCACCACCCTCGCCGCGCACGCAAGCGGCCTGATCCTGCTCACGGGCGGCACGGCGGGCCCGCTTGGCCGGCTGCTTGGCGAGGGCCAGGCAGAGGAGGCAGCGCAGCTTCTGGCCGCCTTCGCCGAAGCCTTCCCCAACCGCGTGGCCGTTGAGCTGAACCGGCATGGGCTCGCGATCGAGGCGACGATCGAGCCGGGGCTCATCCATCTCGCGGACGAGGCAGGCCTGCCGCTCGTCGCCACCAATGACTGTCTTTTCGCCGATTCCGAGATGTTCGAGGCGCAGGATGCGCTGCTCTGCATCGCCGAGGGGCGGCTCCTCAGCGAAACCGACCGCAGGCGTGCCACGCCTGAGCAATGGTTCAAGCCGGCGGAGGCGATGCGCGCACTTTTCGCCGATCTGCCGGATGCCTGTGACAATACGCTCGCGATCGCCAGGCGCTGTGCCGTGATGGCGGAGGTGCGCAAGCCCCTCCTGCCGCGTTTTCCGAAGCTGCCGCCTGGCATTGACGAGACCGCGGCGCTCGCCGGGATGGCCCGCAAGGGTCTTGCCCGCCGGCTGGAGGGCCGCGGCGAACTTGACCGTGCCCAATACGAAGAGCGGCTCGAATATGAGCTCTCGGTGATCGCCAGGATGGGCTTCTCCGGCTATTTCCTGATCGTCGCCGATTTCGTGCAATGGGCGAAATCGCAGGGCATCCCGGTCGGTCCCGGCCGCGGTTCGGGCGCCGGCTCGGTGGTGGCCTGGGCGCTCACCATCACCGATCTCGATCCGATCCGTTTCGGCCTGCTCTTCGAGCGGTTCCTCAATCCCGAACGCGTTTCGATGCCGGATTTCGACATCGATTTCTGCCAGGATCGCCGTGACGAGGTGATCGCTTATGTGCGGTCCGAATATGGCGCCGACCGGGTGGCGCAGATCATCACCTTCGGCACGCTGCAGGCCCGCGCGGCGGTGCGGGATGTCGGCCGCGTGCTCGGCATGCCCTATGGGCAGGTGAACAAGGTTGCCGAGCTGATCCCGAACAATCCCGCCCACCCGGTCAGTCTCGAGAACGCGATCGCCGCCGAGCCGCGCCTTCGCGAGATGCAGGATGCGGATGAAGAGGTGCGGCGGCTGTTCGAGATCGCGCTCCGCGTCGAAGGACTTTATCGCCATGCGAGCACGCATGCGGCCGGCGTTGTGATCGGCGATCGCCCGCTGATCGACCTGGTGCCGCTCTACCGCGATCCACGCTCGGATTTCCTGGTCACGCAGTACTCGATGAAGCATATCGAGCAGGCCGGCCTCATCAAGTTCGACTTTCTCGGCCTCACCACGCTCACGATCCTCAAGCGTGCCTGCGATTTCCTTGCCGCGCTCGGAATAGCGGTCGATCTCGCGCAGTTGCCGCTCGATGATCCCGCCACCTACGCGATGCTGAGCCGTGGCGATGCGAGCGGGGTTTTCCAGTTCGAAGGCCAGGGCATGCGCGATGTGCTGCGCCAGATGCGGCCCGACCGTTTCGAGGATTTGATCGCCGCCGTCGCGCTTTACCGGCCGGGGCCGATGGCGAATATCCCCGCCTTCTGCCAGCGCAAACATGGCGAGAGCTGGGAGGCGCCGCATCCGCTGCTTGAGGAAATCCTGAGCGAGACCTATGGCATCATGGTCTATCAGGAGCAGGTGATGCAGATCGCCCAGCTCATGGCAGGCTACAGCCTGGGCAGCGCCGATCTCCTTCGCCGTGCGATGGGCAAGAAGATCCGCTCAGAGATGGAAAGCCAGCGTCAGACCTTCATGGATGGCGCGGTCGCCCGCGGAATTCCCAAGGCCAAGGCCGGCGAAATCTTCGATCTGATGGCCCGCTTCGCCGATTACGGGTTCAACAAGAGCCATGCTTGCGCCTATGCGCTGGTGGCGTATCAGACGGCCTGGATGAAGGCGAACCATCCGGCGGTGTTCCTCGCCGCCTGCATGAGCCTCGCCATTTCGAACACCGACAAGCTTGCGGTCTATCGCCAGGAGGCTGCACGGCTCGGGATTCGCGTGCTGCCGCCGGACATCAATCGCTCGGGCGCGGATTTCTCTGTCGAGCGCGACGAGCAAGGGGGCCTGGCCATCCGCTACGCGCTGGCGGCGGTGAAGAAGGTCGGGCTGCAGGCGATGCAGGCGGTGGTGGCGGCCCGCGGCTCCCAACCCTTCGCCGATCTCGCCGATTTCGCTGCCCGTGTCGATCCGCGGCAGCTCAACCGCATGCAGCTCGAGAATCTGATCAAGGCCGGTGCCTTCGATTCGCTCGAACCCAATCGCGCACGGCTTTTCGCCGCGGCCGAGACGATCCTGCGCCGCGCCCAGGCGACAGCGGCCGAAAAGGGCGCGGGCCAGATCGGGCTTTTCGGCGATGACAGAGAGGGCGGGCTCGAGCTGCCGCGGCTCGCGGACTGGCCGCCGATGGAGCGGCTGGCCTTCGAGGCGGAGGCGGTCGGGCTTCATCTGTCCGCCCATCCGCTCGATATCTATGGACCGATCCTCAAGCGGTTCGGAGTGGTGGCGAGCAACCGGATCGAGGCGCGTGCAGCGGCCGGAGCGGCGCGCCTCAAGCTCGCGGGCACGGTGATCGCGATCAAGGAGCGGACGACACGCACGGGCAGCCGGATGGCCTGGGTACGGCTTTCCGATGCCAGCGGCAGCTTCGAGGTCACGGTCTTCAGCGAGGTGCTCGCGCGCACGCGCGGCCTGCTCGAAACGGGGGCCAATCTCCTGGTAACGGCGGACGCGCGGCTGGAGGGGGAGGCGGTCCGGATCACGGTGCAGGAGATCACCGGGCTCGACCAGGCTGCGGCAGCAGCGGGCGAGGGTCTTCGCGTCTGGCTCGACCGGGTCGAGGCGGTGGGGCCGGTCAAGACGCTGCTCGCCCATGAAGCGGGCGGGCGGGGCAGGGTGCTTCTGTTGCCGCTGCTCTCCGGCGCGCGGGAGGTGGAGATCACGCTGCCGGGCGGGTTCCGGGTGACGCCACGGCTCGCCCAGGCGTTGAAGGTGGTGCCCGGGGTGGAGCGCGTCGAGGCCTTCTGAAACCCGCCGCGGCAATTGACTTTGCGACGGGAGGGGCTATATCCGCCCCTCTCCTTTTGGACAGTTTGGACAGAGAGAGCGGGACCCGATCAATGGCGTTTGCAATTGTCCGCACGGGCGGCAAGCAGTACCGGGTCAGCCCGAACTCTGTTTTGAGAGTGGAACGGTTGGCTGGCGCTGCGGGGGATGTGATCACCTTCGATGACGTGCTTGCCGTGGGTGAGGGAGAGCGCGTCACGCTCGGCGCCCCGCTTGTCGCGGGCGCTTCGGTGACGGCGACGGTGATCGCCCAGGACCGTGACGACAAGATCCTGGTTTTCAAGAAAAGGCGGCGGAAGAACTCGCGCCGCCGCAAGGGCCACCGCCAGCACGTGACGGTGCTCCGCGTGGGTGAGATCCGGGGCGGGACCCAGATGGGGCAGAACGATGGCGCATAAGAAGGCGGGCGGTTCCTCGCGCAACGGGCGCGACTCGCGTGGACGGCGGCTCGGGATCAAGAAATTCGGCGGCGAGGCGGTGGTGGCCGGGAACATCATCGTCCGTCAGCGTGGCACCAAGGTGCATCCCGGTCTCAATGTCGGGCTCGGGCGTGATCATACCCTCTTCGCGCTGATCGACGGGCGGGTCAGCTTCGCGCGGCGGAGCGACGACAAGGTGTTCGTCTCGGTGGCGCCGATCATCCCAGAGCCGCCGGCTGCAACCCCGGCGCCAGCCATGGATCTCCCCCCGGCGGAGTAGCCCGCGCCGGCGCGAGCCCGTGTTTTGAAAGGGATCGGCGCCGGCCGGTCCTTTTTATTTTCAGCGGCTTGATCCATGAAGTTTCTCGACCAGGTGAAAATCTACGTCCGCTCCGGCGATGGCGGGGACGGCGTGGTCGCCTTCCGGCGTGAGAAATTTCTCCCTTTCGGCGGGCCGGATGGCGGAAATGGCGGGAAGGGCGGAGACATCGTGCTCACCGCCGAGGACGGGCTCAACACGCTGATCGATTTCCGCTATGCGCAGCATTTCCGGGCCCGCAAGGGCGGCAACGGGGCGGGCGAGAACCGGACCGGGCGGAACGCGCCGGATCTCGTGATCCGGGTGCCGCCGGGAACCGAGGTTCTGGCCGATGACGGCAGGACCCAGCTCGCCGATCTCGCGGGCGCGGGCAGCCGCATCATCCTGCTGGCCGGCGGGGATGGCGGGTTCGGGAACGCGCACTTCAAGTCCGCGACCAATCGCGCGCCGCGCAAAGCGACGAAAGGCTTCCCGGGCCAGGAGCGGTGGGTCTGGCTGCGCCTCAAGCTGATTGCTGATGCCGGGCTGATCGGCCTGCCGAATGCCGGGAAATCGACGCTGCTGGCCGCCTTGTCGGCCGCGCGCCCGAAGACCGGGGATTATCCTTTCACGACGCTCCATCCCGTGCTCGGGGTGGTGGAGAGCGAGGGCGAGAGCTTCGTTCTCGCCGATATTCCTGGCCTGATCGCGGGCGCGCATGAAGGGGCCGGGCTCGGGACCCGGTTTCTTGGCCATGTCGAGCGGGCGCGGGTGCTGGTGCACCTGGTGGACGGGGCGGCGGGCCATGTGGTGCGGGCCTGGCGAACGGTGCGGCGGGAGATCGCTTCCTACGGGGCGGGGCTTGCGGACAAGCCCGAGATTCTCGTTCTCACCAAGCAGGACGCGATGAGCGCGCGCGAGGCGGCGACGCGGCGGAGAGCGCTCGAGCGTGCGTCAGGGCGGGATGTGTTCCTCGTCTCCGCGGTGAGCGGGGCGGGGATCATGGCATTGAAGCAGGCGATCGCCGCCAGGGTGCGGGCGCCGTGAAGGCCGGCGCATCCTCGCCCGGGCTCGCCGAGGCGAAGCGCGTGGTGGTGAAGATCGGCAGCGCACTGATCGCCGATGGCAGCACGGGACGGGTGAAGACCGCGTGGCTCGCGAGCGTGGCCGCGGACATCGCTGCCCTGCGCGCGGGCGGAACGGAGGTGATCGCCGTTTCGTCCGGCGCGATCGCGCTGGCGCGCCGGCTGCTCGGCTTTCGCGGCCGGCTGCGCCTGGAGGAACAGCAGGCGGCGGCGGCAGTCGGGCAGATCCGGCTTGCCCAGGCGTGGAGCGAGGCGCTCTCGGCGCATGGGCTTGTCGCCGCGCAGCTCCTGCTCACGCTCGGCGATACCGAGGATCGCAGGCGCTACCTCAATGCGCGGGAGACGCTCGCCACACTCCTCGCGGCCGGCGCGGTGCCGGTGATCAACGAGAATGATTCGGTGGCGACGAGCGAAATTCGTTTCGGCGACAATGACCGGCTCGCCGCCCGCGTCGCGGCGATGCTCGGCGCCGACCGTCTCGTGCTGCTCTCCGATATCGACGGGCTCTACACCGCCGACCCGCGGCGGGACGAGGCGGCCGAGCATATCGCAGTCGTGGAACGGATTACCCCCGCGATCGAGGCGATGGCGGGGGATGCCGGCTCGCTCAGCGCGCGCGGGGGCATGCGAACGAAGCTTGAGGCGGCAAAGATCGCGACCCGCGCCGGGGTGGCCATGGCGATCGCGCGCGGAACCGGGCCGCACCCGCTGCGCGCGCTCGCCGATGGTGCGCGGGCAAGCTGGTTCCTTGCCGAGCCGGAAGGGGCGCAGGCGCGCAAGCGCTGGATCGCCGGCGTGCTGGCCCCGCTCGGAATGATCGCGGTGGATGCGGGCGCGGCGGCCGCGCTGCGCGCCGGCCGCTCGCTCCTGCCGGCGGGCGTGGTCAGCGTGATTGGGGAATTCTCGCGCGGCGATCCGGTGCTGGTGCGCGGGGTGGATGGGAAGGATATCGCGAAGGGCCTCTCGGCTTATGGGAGCGAGGATGCGCGAAGGATCGCCGGGCACCGCTCTTCAGAGATTGCAACCCTGCTCGGCTGGCGTGGACGGGACGAGTTGGTGCATCGTGACGATCTCGTGCTGCTGGATATGGGCGAAACAGAAAGGACACGGTCCGGATGACGGCAGAGGATGGCAGCGCCACGGCGCAATTGCAGGCCATGGCGACTCGGGCGCGCGAAGCGGCGCGGACGCTCGCGCGCGCCTCGCGCGGCCAGCGTGATGCTGCACTCGAGGCGGCGGCGCGGGAACTGCGCGCGCGTACGGGCACGATCCTTGCCGCAAACGAGAAGGATCTCGCGACCAGCGGGGAGAGCACGGCGGCCTTCCGTGATCGGCTGATGCTCGATGCGGCGCGGATCGAGGCGATGGCAGCGGGACTCGAGGCGGTCGCCGCGCTCCCTGATCCGCTGGCTCGGGTGCTCGGGGAATGGACACGGCCGAACGGGCTTCGCATCCGGCGGATCGCACAGCCGATCGGCGTGATCGGGATGATCTATGAGAGCCGGCCGAATGTCGGCGCGGATGCGGCCGGGCTCTGCCTCAAGTCCGGCAATGCGGTCATCCTGCGCGGGGGCTCGGAAAGTTTCGCGAGCGCGGCCGCGATCCATGCGGCGATGGTGGCTGGCCTGCGCGCGGCGGGGCTGCCGGAGGCTGCGGTGCAGACGGCGCCGAGCCCGGACCGCGCCTTCGTGGGGGCGATGCTGGCGGCCTCGGGCATCATCGATCTGATGATACCCCGCGGCGGCAAGGGGCTGGTCGAGCGGGTCGAGCGTGAGGCGCGGATGCCCGTGCTCGCCCACGCCGAGGGGCTCTGCCACACCTATGTGCACGAGGCGGCGGATCCGGAGATGGCACGGCGGGTGGTGGCGAACGCCAAGATGCGGCGGACGGGAATATGCGGGGCGACCGAGACGCTGCTGATCGACGCCGCCATCGCCGGACGGCTATTGCCCGCGATCGTCGACGATCTCGCGGCACTCGGCTGCCGCTTCCGTGCCGATGCGCGGGCGCGGGCGATCGTGCCGGGGCTTCCGGCGGCCGAGCCTGGCGACTTCGATACCGAGTGGCTCGATGCGGTGCTCTCGATCGCCGTGGTGGATGGCGTCGAAGCGGCGATGGCGCACATCACGCGGCACGGCGGCTTGCATACGGATGCGATCATTACCGAGGATCAGGCGGTAGCCGAAACATTTCTCTCCGGCGTCGATTCGGCGGTGGCGCTGTGGAATGCCTCGACACAATTCTGTGATGGCGGTGAATTCGGCTTCGGCGCCGAGATCGGGATCGCCACGGGGCGGGTTCATGCGCGCGGGCCGGTCGGGCTCGAGCAGCTCACCACCTATCGCTATCTCGTGTTCGGGGCAGGCCAGATCCGGCTCTGACGGTGCCGGTAAAACGATGAGCGTGCGCCGATGAGATCCGTGCCGCGGTTCGGTGATGCGCGGGCGCGGCGGATCGGCGTGCTCGGCGGCTCCTTCAATCCTGCGCATGCCGGGCACCGGAACGTTGCGGAAGCGGCGATCCGTGGCCTTGGGCTTGACGAAGTGTGGCTGCTCGTCTCTCCCGGCAATCCGTTGAAGCCGGTTGCAGGAATGGCGCCGTTTCCGGTACGCTTGCGTTCGGCGGAATCGATTGCGGATGGAAAACGCATTTTCGCGGTCGGATTGGAGGAGGCGTGGCATACGCGCTATACGCGCGACACGCTTCGCCTTCTTCGCCGGCGGTTCCGGCGGGCGTATTTCGTTTGGTTGATGGGGGCGGACATCCTCGTGCAGCTTCCGCGCTGGCGGCGCTGGGAGGAAGTGGTGCGCCTGGCAGCCTTCGCGGTGCTGCCGCGTCCCGGATTTACGCTTGCCGCGCTCGCCGGTTGCGTGGCAGAGCGCTACCGGCATGCACGGATGCCGCGCGGGAGCGGCAAATTGCTGCTGGCGGAGCGGAGAAATCCGCCGGGCTGGGTATTCCTGCCCGGCGCCGAGGACCCACATTCGGCGAGTGCGATCCGGCGTCGAGCCAGAGGGGAGGAAACGATCACCACACTGCCCCCAGATGATGCGAGCTGGCGCGAGCGGCGAATTTCGCGTGTGCGCCGGCCCGGCGTTTCGGCAACGCTGAAGGCGAAAGCGGCGGAAGTTTCCGCGGCCACTTCCCCGCCCGAGAGCGTGCGCAAGAAAGCCGCGGTGGCCGGGCCCCGAAAGATCTTGGAGAAGACGGCGGAGGCAAAGAAGGGGACAAGTGGGCGCAAGCGCGAAGCGCAGCGCGGCAAAGCCCCGCCTGCGCGGCGGCGGAAGGCGAAGGAGGAGGTGGCGCTCGATGCGCTGCAGGCGGCGATCATCCAGAGCCTGGAAGACGATAAGGCTGAGGATCTGGTGACGCTCGATCTCGTCGGCCGGGCGAGCTTCGCGGACCGGATGGTGATCGCGACCGGGCTTGCGGACCGGCAGATCGCGACCATGGCGCGGCATCTCGAGGAGAGGCTGAAGGCGAAGGGATTCGGGCGGCTCGCGATCGAAGGCCGGCCGGGATCGGACTGGGTGCTGGTGGATGCCGGCGATATCGTCGTGCATCTCTTCAAGCCGGAAGCCCGTGCGCATTATGCGCTTGAGCGCATGTGGGGGGTGGAGCTCGGCCCGGAGGAACAGGCGAGCACGGGGTGAAACGGTAGAGAAACTCCCGTGTCTGTTACATAAACGCAGTGAAATCACGAAAATTTTTGAAGCAAGATCGTAATGGCTTGCGCGCGTCACGCGCGCGAACGTGATCGCCGGAGGCGGATTGACCGGCGGCGTCAATCAGCCGACGAAACCGATGGCGAGAGCAGGGGCTCGTTCCCGCATCCCGCTCCAGCGGGTCGTGTTGCACCAGAACGTCCGCCAGCGTATTCGCGGAAATCCCGATTCTTCAAGGATTTCTCAAGAATTTCCATTGATCTCGCGGATGGCGCGGCGGTCTCGCAGGGTGCCGGCGCAAGGCCACGCGCAGAAATGTGAAGGCTGGAAGGTTTCGAGAGGGATAAAATTCACCAGAGAGAAATTTTCAGGGTGTATCTTGTGGAACGGCGATTCCTTTTCCGAAGGATGGGGGGAATGGACGAATCTTGACTTCGATCGGGAAAATTGATGAAATTTCTCGAATATTTCGGGGAGGCCAGGAGTGAAGATTTTTATGCATAGCGGCACCGAGGATGGTGCGGCCTTCTATCTCGATACGGCAGATGGCGCGGTGCACGTGGTGAGCGGGGCGAGAGTCGAGACGGAATGGTTCAGCGTTGCCCAGGCAGTCAAGGTTCTGTGTGAGGCCGTAAGGATCAAGGAGCCGGATGTGCGGAGCAGTGCAATCCGGGCCGTGGGCCTCTATGTGGAGAAACAGCTCAGCCGCCATATGGGGGAGGGAGGCGTCTTCGTGGTGGGCTGATCCGGCCAAGGACCGGTTTGCCCGCATATCTGCCCGTTTTTCCTGTCCCCTCCTCGCGACCGCTTGCAGCGCGCCATGATATAGGCCCATCCAGCAGGCGGAGAGGGGAACCACGATGCGGTGGCGGGAACGGCGAGAGCGGTTGCGCGCGGTGCTCAGCGGGAATCAGTGCGTATATCCGGCCTCGGTGTTCGATACCGCTTCGGCCCGCATCGCCGAATCTCTCGGCTTCGAGGCCGGAATGCTCGCGGGCTCAGTCGCCTCGCTCGCGGTGCTCGGTGCCCCCGATCTCATTCTTCTCACGCTCAGCGAATTTGCTGCTCTTGCCTATCGGATCTGCCGTGGCACGGCGCTGCCCCTGATCGTCGATGCCGATCACGGCTACGGCAATGCCCTCAATGTGCAGCGCACCGTCGAGGAGCTTGAGAATGCCGGGGTGGCGCTGATCACGATTGAGGATACGAAATTGCCGCGCGGCTTCGGCGAAGCGAAGCCGGAGCTCATCTCCCTCGAGGAGGGGGTGGGGAAGATGCTTGCCGCGCTCGCCGCGCGGGCCGATCCCGCGCTGATCATTGCCGGGCGCACCACCGTCCCGCTCGCCGGTGTTGGCGGTGCGATCGCCCGCGCGCAGGCATATCGCGCGGCCGGCGTGGATGCGGTCTTTTTCGCCGGGCTGCGTACCCGCGAGGAGCTTGCCGCGATCGCCGCCGCCGTGCCGCCGCCGATCCTGCTTGGCGGCGCGCCGCCCGATCTTGCCTGCCGCGCAACGCTCGCCGCGGAAGGCGTGCGCGTTTCCCTCCAGCCGCATCTCACCTTTTCGGCCGCGATGTCGGCCGCCTATGCAACGCTCAAGGCGCTGCGCGAGGGCGCGGATCCCCGCTCCCTCACAGGCGCGATTCCGCCCGCGCTGA
>DASZQO010000032.1:0-23883 GCA_035549615.1 Acetobacteraceae bacterium | reverse complement strand
CCTGGTGCGCCATCTCGCGGCCACGAAAGCGCAGGGTAACCTTGACCTTGTCGCCCTCACCAATGAACGACTTCATCGCCCGGAGCTTCACCTGGTAGTCGTTTTCATCGATATTGGGGCGAACTTTTATCTCTTTGATTTCGATGACCTTCTGCTTCTTGCGCGCTTCGTTGCGCTTCTTTTGCTGGTCATACTTGAACTTGCCGAAATCAAGGATTTTCACCACCGGCGGGTCGGCGTTCGGACTGATCTCGAGAAGATCAAGGCCGGTCGCATAGGCCCGGTTGAGCGCCTCGCGCAGGCTGACGATGCCCTGCATCTCGCCGGCTTCGTCGATCAGCCGCACTTTTTCGGCGCGGATTTCGTCATTGACACGTGGGCCCTCACGCGTGGGAGGGGCGGGCAAAGGGGGTCTGGGGATGATGCTCTCCTATCGCAGTTACCAGGGTGGGATGGCCGCAGAATGAAAGGCGCCCACGCGATTCTTGCCGCACTGGACGGACCGGATCAAGCGCGGGCGACTTCCTGCGACGCCGTGGAGCGAAGATCGGGCGGCGTGGCCTCGGCTGCAAGACGCGCCACCGCCTCCGAAATCGTGAGCACCTCCTGCTCGGGGGCGCCCAGCCGGCGTATTGCCACCGTGCCGGCCTCGGCTTCCCGCCGGCCGGCCACCAGCATGACCGGCACGTGGCGGAGGCTCCAGTCGCGCACCTTGGCGTTGATCTTTTCGTTGCGCGTATCAACCTCGACATGAAGGCCGGCGGCCTCGCAAGCCTGCCCCACCTTGCCGGCGTAGGCGTCCGCATCGGAGACGATGGTCGCGACCACCACCTGCAAAGGGGCGAGCCAGAGCGGCAGGCGCCCGGCATATTGCTCGATCAGGATGCCGAGAAATCGCTCGAAGCTGCCGAGGATCGCGCGGTGCAGCATGACGGGGCGCCGCCGCCTGCCATCCTCGGCCACATATTCGGCATCGAGCCGCTCGGGCAGCACGAAATCCACCTGCAGCGTGCCGCATTGCCATTCCCGCCCGATCGCGTCCTTGAGCACGAATTCGAGCTTTGGGCCGTAGAACGCGCCTTCCCCCGGATTGAGCGCATAGGCGAGCCCGGCTTCGGCGCAGGCTTCCCGAAGCGCCGCCTCGGCGCGGTCCCAGGTCTCGTTGGAGCCTGCGCGCATCGCCGGCCGGTCGGCGAATTTGACCGCGAATTCCGGGAAGCCGAGATCGCGATAGATCGTGGAGAGCAGCGCCATGAAGCGGACCGTTTCCGTGCCGATCTGATCCTCGGTGCAGAAGATATGCGCGTCATCCTGGGTGAAGGCGCGCACGCGCATGATGCCGTGCAGCGCGCCTGACGGCTCGTAACGGTGGCAGGAGCCGAATTCGGCCAGCCGGAGCGGCAATTCCCGGTAGCTGCGGACGCGCTGGTTGAAGATCTGCACATGGCAGGGACAGTTCATCGGCTTCAACGCCAGCGTGCGGTGCTCATCCTCCACCTGCGCGGTGAACATGTGGGCGCCGAATTTCTCCCAGTGGCCGGAGGCTTCCCAGAGGCTGCGGTCCACCAGTTGCGGCGTGCGCACTTCCTGGTATCCGCCTGCGTCGAGCGCGCGGCGCAAATAGGATTCGACAGTGCGGTAGAGCCGCCAGCCGAGCGGATGCCAGAAGACGCTGCCCACCGCCTCATCCTGAAGGTGGAAGAGGTCCATTTCGCGGCCAAGCCGGCGATGATCGCGCCGCTCCGCCTCTGCGAGCATCGCGAGATAGGAATCAAGCTCCTTCTGGTTGCGCCAGGCCGTGCCGTAGATGCGCGAGAGCATCTTGTTGCGGTGATCGCCGCGCCAATAGGCGCCGGCCGTGCGCATCAGCTTGAAGGCGGCGCCGACATCGCCGGTGGTGCGCATGTGCGGGCCGCGGCAGAGATCGACCCATGACCCCTGGCGATAGAGCGTGATCGTCTCCGATTCCGGAAGGTCACGGATGATTTCGGCTTTGTACGTCTCCCCTTTTGCCAGGAAAAATTCGATCGCCTTCCCGCGTTCCCACACCTCGCGGATGAAGGGCTCCTTCGCAGCGACGATCTCGCGCATCTTCGCCTCGATCGGCGGGAAATCCTCCGGGCTGAAGGGCGGCTCGCGGGCGAAATCGTAATAGAACCCGTTCTCGATCGCCGGCCCGATCGTGACCTGGGTGCCCGGATAGAGGCTCTGCACCGCCTCGGCCAGAACATGTGCGGCATCGTGGCGGATCAGGGGGAGCGCCTCGGGGTCGTCGCGGGTGACGAAACGGACATCGGCATCCGTCTCGATCACGGTCGCGAGATCGACGAGCTTACCCGAGAGCATCATCGCGACCGCGGCCCGCGCGAGGCCGGGGCCGAGCTGCGCCGCGAGCGCGGCGCCGGTCACCGGCCTGTCGAATTGGCGGACGGATCCATCGGGAAGGCGGATGGCGGGCATGGGCTCGGGCTCTCCGGATCGGGCTGCCGTCTATGGGGGCTTGGAAGGGCGGCGACAACCCGCTCGAGAGCAAGATCGGCAAGATTTCGCGCCCTGAGGACGCTGACCGGCCTTCCGCCCGGCCCGCGCGGCGCCGTCAGCGCCGGATCGCTATCGGCGGAGAAAAGCACGAGCACGGGCCGGCCGAGGGCGGCGATCAAATGCATGGGGCCGGTATCGTTGCCGACGGCGAGTGCCGCGGCGGCGGCGATGGGGCCAAGATCGGCAAGCGCGGTTCGGCCGATGAGATCGACCGCCTCAGGCGTGCGGGCGCGGATCGCCTCACCCAGAGCCCGCTCGCTCTCCGCTCCGACCAGGACCGGCGTGATCCCCTCCTGGGCCAGATGGTGGGCCAGGGCGGCGAACCGATCCGCCGGCCAGCGCTTGGCCGGGCGGTGCGCGGCCGCGCCGGGGACGAGCAGCGCGTAAGGGCGCGGCAGGTCAACAGGGCTCGCTCCGGCCGCGAGCCAGGTGAGATCGGGGGGCGGGAAATCGCGGATCCCCGCCATCGCCAATTGCTCGCGCTGCCGCTCGAGCGTGTGCATCCGGTTGCGCGCCGGGTTGGCATGCGGGTGCGAGGCGCCGCGCGCGACCCCCGACCAGGGTGGCCGGCCGGCAAGGCGGAAATAAAAGGCCGAGCGGGAGGAGGTCTGGAGATCATAGACGAAATCGAAGCCGCGCAGACGGCGCGCGAGACGCCAGTGCTGCCCGAAATGCCAGAAAGGCAGGCGGGGATCGGTCTCCACCCCGTCGAACCAGGGCGCCCGCGTGGCGAGCGGGATGAAGGGTGGTGTCGTCAGAAGCGTGATCCGGGCGCCTGGATGGGCGGCGCGGATGGCGGCGAAGGGGCCGAATGCGAGGACGAAGTCGCCGAGCGCGCCGAGCTTGATGATCAGGATCCGCATCGAGGGGAGGGCCTCGGGACGACCTCGGGGAATGGCCAGGCTATAGCACGGGGGATGATGGCGAGGAGGCTTGGATGGAAGAGCGCGGCCGGCTGGATCGGGGAGATGGGGTGGAGCTGGCATGGATCCGCCAGGCTGGCCGCGAGCCGATGGTCGTGTTCCTGCCGGGCTTCCGCAGCGAGATGCAGGGGGAGAAGGGCACGCATCTCGCCGCGTTCTGCGCCGCCCATGGGGTTGCAATGCTCCGGCTTGACTATTCCGGACACGGCGCGAGCGGTGGCGCCTTTGCCGACGGCTCGATCGGGCGCTGGGCGGAGGACGCGCTCACCGTGATCGATCGCGAAGCGGGGCGAAGGCTGGTGCTGGTCGGCTCGTCGATGGGCGGCTGGATCGCGTTGCTCGTCGCCCTGCGCCGGCCCGAGAGAATCGTCGGCCTGCTCGGGATCGCAGCGGCGCCCGACTTCACGGAGACCTTGATGTGGCAGGCGATGACACCGGAGGAGCAGGCCCGGCTCCTCGCAGAGGGCTCCCTGACCGCAGCGAGCGAATATGGCGAGCCGATCCTGATCACGCGCGGCCTGATCGAGGACGGAAGACGCCATCTCCTGCTCAATGGCCCGATTCCGATTTCCTGTCCGGTCCGCCTGCTGCATGGGCAGCAGGATCCGGATGTGCCCTGGGAGACGGCACTGCGGACGGCGGAACGCATCACGGGGGAGGATGTGCGCGTGACCCTGATCAAGGACGGTGCGCACCGGCTCTCCCGACCGCGGGACCTTGCCCTGCTCTCTTCAACCCTCGCCGGACTCCTCGGCGAGGATGGCGGCTAGGCCCTCCCGGTAGCTTGGATAGCGCCAGGCAAGGCCGAGCGCGGCGCGGGTCTTGCGGCTCAGGACCCGGCGGTTCTCGTCCCAGAAGCTTCGGGCGATCGGGCTCATGGCGTCATAGGCCTCGGCGAAGCCGAGGGCGGGCGGGACGGGGATACCGATCAGGCGGGCCGCTTCCTCGAGCACCGCGGCACTCTCGGCCGGCGCGTCGTCCGTGAGGTTGAGCACGCGCATCCCGGCGGGCGGCGTCCGCATGGCGGCGAGGACGGCCGCGGCGACATCGTCGCGGTGGATGCGGCCGAAGACGTGGCCGGGCTTGAGGATGCGGCGGGCCTCGCCGCTGCGCAGCGCGGCGAAGACCGAGCGGCCGGGGCCATAAATGCCGGCGAGGCGGAAGAGATCGAGCGGCCTTCCGGCCGCCGCCTTTTCCCAGGCGCGTTCCGCCGCGAGGCGGCGCTGCCCGCGTTCGTTCGTCGGCGCGGGGGGGGTATCCTCGTCCACCGTGGCGCCGGCGCGATCGCCGTAAACGCTCGTCGCCGAGAGATAGCCGATCCAGCGCAGCGCGGGCGCCGCCGCGATCGCCGTGCCGTGGCGCGCCAGGATCGGATCGCCCTCCCCGTCGGGCGGAACGGTGGAGATGAGATGCGTTGCCTCGGGCAGGGCTTTCATGGCCGCGTCGAAATCGGTCCGGCCGGCGGTGATGACGTCATAGCCTGAAGTGGCGGCGGCCCGAGCGATCGCTGCCCCGCAATAGCCCGGCCCGAACAGCAGGAGACGCGGAAGGCGTGTCAAAAATCGAGATCGGCGTAATGCGGCGGCGGCATCACGCCCGGCACACGGTCGGCGAGCACGCCGCGGAAGCTTGGCCGCGATTTCATTCGTGCGTACCAGTCGCGCGCGCCGGGGGCCACCGACCAATCGACATCCGCTACGAAATCGAGCGCCGAGAGATGCCCGGCCGCCGCAAAATCGGCGAGCGAGAGCGTGGGCCCGGCAAGCCATTTGCGGTTTTCGGCCAGCCAGGACAGGTATTTGAGATGCTCGCGAAGCTGCGCGTAGCCGATGCGCAGCGCCGCAGCATCGGGCTCACCACGCCCCATCAGGCGCTTCATGTATTTCTCGCCGAGAAGATTCTCCGTCACCTCGGCGTTGAACTTCCCGTCGAACCAGGCGACCAGGCGCCGCACCTCGATCCGTTCCCCGACCGTGCGGCCCATCAATGGCGTATCGGGATATTCTTCTTCGAGATATTCGCAGATGACGTTCGAATCCGGGATGACGAGCCCGCTCTCCTCGATCAGCGTCGGCACCGTGCAGGCGGGATTGAGGTCGAGATATTCCGGGCGGCGCTCCCACACCCGTTCGACGCGAAGCTCGAACGGCAGGCGCTTTTCGGCCAGCACGAGCCGCACTTTGCGGGAATAGGGCGAGAGCGGAAGATGGTAGAGCAGGCGCATGGGAGGGTTATCGCATCCGCCCCGATGACGGCCAAGGCTCCACGGGCACGATCCGCGCTAATCCGCCGCTGCGGGCGTGGGGCGCGCGTGAAGGCGGCGGAGCGCGCGATCGATCCAGCGAGCGGTTATTTTCTCCTGCAGGCTGTTCTGCGCGAGGCGCTCCGCGAGCGTCTCGAAATCGACGAGATCGAGCGGCTGGTCCTGATCGAAGCAACTGAAGACGACCGTCCGCTCACCGCTCACGGGGTCGATATGCGGCTGCAGGCATTGGGCGCAGACTTCCTTCATCATGCACTGCATCGGGCTGTTGATCGAGCCGATGGCGACGTGGCAGGGCTTGAGGAAGGGGCGAAGCAAGCCATGCCGCGCTTGCGTGACCGCGCGCATCATCCGATCGGAGCCGATGGCGATGAGATGATCGACCTCGGCGAGCGGGATCGGGGGCGGCCCAAGCCGGCCTTCCCCATAGGCGGCCATCGCCGCGACGATATTGCCGACGAAGGCCCGGTCCTGCGGGCGGGCGGGATTCGGGCTGAAGCCGGGCGCTTCGTCGCAGCACCAGATAACGGCATCGGCCGCGCGCTCGATCTCCTCCCGCTTGTAGCGGTCCGCGCGCGTGCGGTAGCCGGCGAAGTAGAGCACGCGCGAGCCGGCGGCGCGGGCGGCGCGGCCGATCGAGAAGAGCACGGCATTGCCGAGCCCGCCGCCAGCGAGCAGCAGCGTCCGGTTTTCGGGGATACGGGTCGGGGTGCCGGCGGGGCCCATCAGCACGACCGGCTCGCCCGGCCGAAGAAGCGCGCAGAGATCGGAGCTGCCGCCCATTTCGAGCACGATGACCGAGACGAGGCCCGACACCGGATCCGCGCTCGCGCCAGTCATCGCGAGCCCTTCCATCGCGAGCACGCTCGCGCCGAGTCCGGGTTCGCTCACCCGCGCCGCATGGCGCTCATAGTTCTGCAAACGGAAGAATTGGCCGGGGCGGAACGCGCGCGCGGCGGCCGGCGCATGCACCACCACCTCGACGATGCGCGGCGCAAGCCGGTGCACCGCATGCACGGTGGCGGCGAGATCCCGTTCCGATTCGGAAATCGCCGCATCCGCCTGGCGCGCCGGCGCGCGCGCGGCGAGAAGCCGCGAGATCACCGGATAGCCACGCTTGGCGCTCGCCATCGCCTTCACGACATTGCCGGCGAATCCTGGATGGAGATCGCCGAAGAAGCTCACATATCGCCCATCTGCGGACCGGTGCATGAGGATTTGCGCTTCCGCCGGCTTGACATCGCCGCGGGTGAGGGGGATGGGCTTGCCTTCTTCGTTGATCGCCTGAAAGAACCGGCCATCCAGCGCGATTCGTGAATCCTCGCGCGCCAGCACGGTATTCGGGGAGGTGCCGGCCGCGACCAGCACCGCGCGCGCGGGAAGCTCGGCCTCCTTGCCGTTCTCTCCGCGAAAGCGGACGCCGCGTGCATGGCCGAAGCGGTCGATCTCGATCGCGAGCGGCGTGAGCCCTTCGGCGAACAGCACGCCTTCCTCGAGCGCCTTGCCCACTTCCTCATGGTTGAGCGTATAGGAAGGCGAATCGATCAGGCGCCGGCGATAGGCGATGGTTGCCCCGCCCCAGCTTGCGAGCAGCGGACCGAGGCGCGGCGGGCGGGCCTCGGCGCGCGCGGCTTCGCGCTCCGCCGCGATGGCTGCTTCATGGGCGAGGAATTCATCGGCGATCGCTGCCTCTTCCTCGGAGAGGGACGCGCGCAGCGCGGCCTCGCCCTGCTCGTGGACGAGCGTGCGCCAGCGGGCGGCGAATTTCTCCACCTGGCGAACATAATAGGCGAGGCTTTCGGTCGCGGTATCGATCGCGGTGAGGCCGCCGCCAATGACCACCACCGGCAGGCGCAATTGCAGGTTGGCGATCGAGGATTTCTTGGCAGCGCCGGTAAGTTGGAGGGCCATCAGGAAATCCGAAGCCTCGCGCACACCGCGCGCGAGGCCATTCGGAATATCGAGCACGGTTGGCCGGCCGGCGCCGAGGCAGAGCGCGATATGATCAAAGCCGAGCGCGAACGCGGAATCGATATCGAGCGTGCCGCCACCGCCGAACCGCACACCGCCGAAGGCAGCGAAGGAATCGCGCCGTTCGAGCAAAAGCCGGATGAGCTTGAGGTAATTCTTGTTCCAGCGCACCGTGATGCCATACTCGGCAACGCCGCCGAATCCGGCCATCACGCGGTCATCAAGATTCTCGAAGAGTTTTTGCGCATCGCGCACCGGCTGGCGCGGATCGAAGCCGAGCGGCTCAATCTTCAGCCCATCGACCGCGACCACCCTATGGCCGTCATTGAGCAGATGATGGGCAAGGGTGAAGCCCGCCGGCCCGAGGCCGACGACGAGCACGCTCCGCCCGCTCTCCGGCCGCGGCAGCGGCCGGCGGATATCGAGCGGATTCCACCGTGTGACAAGATCATAGATCTCGAAGCCCCAGGGCAGCGCGAGCACGTCGCGCAGGATCGCGGTCTCGGCCTGGGGAATATCGACCGGCTGCTGCTTCTGGTAGATGCACGCCTTCATGCAGTCATTGCAGATGCGGTGGCCGGTCGCGGCGAGCATAGGGTTATCGACGATGATGGCAGCGAAGGCGCCGAGCAGCGAGCCGCCGGCGCGCAGTTCGTGCATTTCGCTGATCCGCTCCTCAAGCGGGCAACCGGCCAACGTGATGCCGAGAGGGGAACGCTGGAACCCGCCGCTCTTGCGGTCCTTGAGGCCCTTGCTGCAGCTATCCTTTCCCTGGTGGTGGCACCAGATGCAGTACTGCATCTCGGCGAGCGCCTGCGCGCTGGTCATGCCCTTGTCCGTGAGCGCGAATCCATCGCGTGGGCGCTGCATCCTCTCCGGCAGGCGCAGCATCGTCACGCCGTCGCGCTCGACCGTCTCGAGCGGGAGAAGATGCGCGGGCTCGATCCGGTGCGGAACGCGGAAGAGGATGCCGCCCCGATGCAACGCCTGCCCTTCCTCGGTGAGGCTCGCCCAGGCGGCATAGCGGAGCGCCAGATCGAGCGCTCCGGCCGCGTTTTCCGCGTCCCCCGCCGCTTCCCATTGGGCGACATGGGCGGCGAAGCTCTCCTCGGTCAGCGCCTCGCCCATCGCGCTTTCAAGCTGCTGGCGCAGCGCCGGACCGTCGAACCCCGCGGGGTCGGGATATTTCTTGGCCGCCTGGCGCTGTACGAAGAGGCGGCGGCAGGCATGCACCGGATCGAGCGAGACGGTGGCCGCGACCAGCGCGGCCAATTCGGCTTCGATATTGAAGAGCCCGCCCAGGAAGGATTGCAGATGCGGGCCAAGCCCGATCAGGAGCGCGCTTTCCTCCGCGGCGGTGAGGGAATCGGGGTTGGCGCGGGCGGCGAGCAGCGCCGCGTGCAGCTCCGGCGCGGCGGCTTCGAGAGAGGCGAGGAAACCCTTGTCGAGCCGGATGAGGCCGTCACGGTCCGTGAGGTCGGAGAGGCGAAAACCGAGGCCGAGGGTTGTTGCGTCCATACGGGCTTACATTTGGGAAAACGGCGGGCGGATGCCACAGGGCGGCTACACCCGCAACCCGTCCTGCACGAGGGTCACTTGCGGCGGCGGCGCATGAAGAAGCGCGCGAAACGCACCAGGCGTGGCATGGTGGTCGGGCGCAGGAGCCGCTTATCATAGCCGGCCATCCGGCGGTCATTCTCGGCAAGGCAGATGTCCAGGAGCTCCGCCGTGTCGATCTCATAGCCGACCTTGTTGGCGCCGGTCAGGGTGAAATTGGCATCCTGCTTGGAGCCCGTTTCGCCGGAACTCACATCCTTCGCGATGTTCATCCGCTCCCCGAGCAGGAGCGCCCAGACCGCAAGCACGCGGAAGAAGAAATAGGGCCGGCGCCAGAGCTTCATGGTCCGCTTGTGCCAGGCCAGCCAATTGACGAAGAAAAGAATGTGCCGGGTTTCCTCCTGGATCACCGGCTCGAACGTCTCGACCAGCTCCGAGGGGAAGAAGCCGGAACGGCGGGCGGTCTCAAAGAGGCCGAAGGCGAAAAAGCTGTCGATGCATTCGCCGAAGCCGGTCACCAGGTAGGACCATTCGGGATCCTTGGGTTCGACATATTCTGGCTCGGGCTCGAGCTGGATGCCGTAGAACGCGACGAGCCGGGCCAGCACCTCCTTGTGCCGGCCCTCCTCCCAGCCATTGAGCTCAAGCGCCTGGCGGACCAGGGGGTCGGCGACGGTGCGGGCATAGCTCAGCATTCGAAGCCGAGCCCGCCCCTCGGTCTGCACGGCGATATCCCAGATCGGCAGGTTGACGAGCCGTGCCTTGGCCTCATCGTCGAGCACCGGCCAGGCGATCACCGCCGGCTTGTACGGGTTGAAGGTCTCGAGCAGCATACGCGCGAACATCTCCTTGTGCGCGTCCCTGCCGGGCGGCAGGGCTCCGCCGGCCGGGAATGTCCAGCTCCGAGAGGTCTGGTCCGCCGCTGCGACGGCTGCATTCTGCATGGGCTCTCCCTCCACGCTGACCGCGGCTCAATTAGTGCAATATGGCCGATGGCGGAATCGCGGCGCCGATCCTGCCTGCCATGCTCAGAATTTGCCGGCGGCGAGCCTTCCTGCGGAGCTGTCCGCGGTGCCCAGGCTGGCCAGGCATTCGGCATCGGAGAGCGGCGCGCCGAGCGGGCGCGCATCCGCGATAGCCACCTTGGACGTGCCACTCGCCGGATCACGATAGAGAATGAGGTCGACGGCGCAGCGCGCGGAGCGATAGAGCCAGACCTGGGCAGGGCCGTCCCGGCGCAAAAGAAGGGGCTGGCCGAATTCGGCCTCGAGCGCCACGGGCGTGGCGCCGACCAGCCGGTCCATCCCGAGTGTCGGCTGTGGCCCGCTGACGACGGGGGAGCGGGGCGCCGCGCAGCCCCCCACCAGCAGGAAAACCGATAGTCCCGCGATCCCGCAGATTTTCCCGCCGGCGCGACACACGATCCCCGCCGCGGACGGCATTCCGCCCCGCGATCCGCTTCGGCGCCCCGCCCGGGCCGAGCCCGGGGGAATTAGGCGGCGGACTCGGAAGCCGGACGAACCGGCTCGACGCGCGGCACCTCACGCGGGCCGCCCGCCCGCCCCTCGGCGGACGCTGCCTCGGTCAGCATCTCCATCCGGCCGGTGATCTGCCCGCCATCCTCGACCTGCAGCCGTCGGCAGCGCGCCGTCCCGAGCACCTTACCGGAGGCGCGGACGACGAGGCTGCCGCGCGCGGTCAGCGTGCCGTCGATCGTGCCGGCGATCTCGGCATCCTCGATCTCGACCTCACCCTTGAACACACCGCCCGGGGCGATCGAAAGCTCGGTCGCATGGATCATGCTCGCCTCGACCGTGCCCTCGACCACCAGCCGCTCGGCATCCTGCACCGTGCCCTGAAGGCTGATGCCATGGCCGACGACAAGGGTGCGGCGTTCCGCAGGCTCACGGCCGGGGGTCCGGCCGGGGGTTGCAAGCGGCCGGGTGGCAGGCCCGCCGACGGGGGCCGGCGTGGAAGCAAACGGCGATCTGCTCATGACGGGGGCCTCCTTGACTGGAGCGGGACGGAAGGGCGGCACGCCAAGACCGTTGTCGGCCGGTTCAGCCTCGACTGTCCCCGGGGCGGCAACGGGTGCCGTGCCTGGCGACGGCACGTCGTCTTCGGGTCGGCGGCGCTTGAAAACGGACATTGCGTCCCTCACCCACTGGATTGCACATCTGGCGGCCTATCACAGCCGCGTGTTTCGGAACAACCCGAACCGGGGAGTTTTCCCCAGAATTGAAAGATCACCAAGCAGACGCTTTTCCGCGCCGCAGCGGAATGCTACGCGCCTGCCGGCAAGAGGCTGAAAATGGCGGCAACGCAGTTCGACATCCTGGGCATCGGCAACGCCATCGTCGATCAATTGGCGAGGGTGCCTGAATCGTTTCTTTCTCGACATGATATGCGCAAGGGCGCGATGACCCTTTGCGATTTCGAGACGGCGCAGCGTCTGGCCGAGTCGCTCCCCCATCCGCAGGAGACAAGTGGCGGGTCGGCGGCAAACACCTGCGCGGTGGCCGCCTCGCTCGGCAGCCGTGTCGCCTTTCTCGGCAAGGTGGCGCCGGACCGGCTGGGGGCCCGCTTCCGCGAGGACATCGCCGCCACCGGCGTGCATTTCCCTCCCCTTTCCTCTTCCAGCGATGGCGCCGTCGCGGAGCCCACGGGCCGCTGCGTGGTTGCCGTCACCCCGGACGGGCAAAGAACGCTCAACACTTTCCTCGGCGCCGCGACCAGATTGACCCCCGAGGATGTCAGCGCCGAACTGGTGGCCAGCTCGGGGATCATCTATCTCGAAGGCTATCTCTTCGACCCGCCCCCCGCGCAGGCGGCCTTCCGCCGCGCCGCCGCGCTCGCCCGTGAGGCGGGGCGGAAGGTGGCGCTTTCCCTTTCCGACCCCTTCTGCGTCGATCGCCACCGCCAGGGCTTCCGCAACTTCGTGCGCGAGTCGGTCGATCTTCTCTTCGCCAACGAGGCCGAGCTTTGCAGCCTCTACGAGGAGGAGGCTTTCGCGGCGGCCGCGGAACGCGCGCGGGCCGAGGTGGCGATCGCCGCCCTCACAAGGAGCGAGGCCGGCAGCGTTATCCTCGCCGGCAGCCGGACCATCCCGATCCAAGCCGTTCCGACCCGGGTGGTGGACACCACCGGCGCCGGCGATGCCTATGCGGCGGGCTTCCTGCATGCCCACATGGCCGGCCACGACCTGGAGGTGTGCGGCCGGCTCGGCAGCCTTGCAGCCTCCGAGGTGATTGCACATCTCGGGGCCAGGCCGAATGCGGGGCTGCCCGCCCGCGCCGCACTCCTTCTCACGTGAACCGCCTCATTCCGGGGGCCGTCGCCCCTGGAGCTTAGCTTGCTGGAGCTTCGACCCGTGGACCTTCGGAACGTCGCCATCATCGCGCATGTCGATCATGGCAAGACCACCCTCGTGGATCAGCTCCTGCGCCAGTCAGGGGTCTTCCGCGCGAATCAGACCGTGGCCGAGCGCGCGCTCGACAGCGGCGAGCTTGAGCGCGAGCGGGGCATCACGATCCTCGCCAAATGCACTGCCGTCATCTGGCAGGAGACGCGCATCAACATCGTCGATACGCCGGGGCATGCCGATTTTGGCGCCGAGGTCGAGCGGATTCTCGGCATGGTCGATGGCGCGCTCCTGCTCGTGGACGCGGCGGAGGGCGTGCTGCCGCAGACCAAGTTCGTGCTCGGCAAGGCCCTTGCGCGCGGGCTTCGCCCGATCGTCGTGCTCAATAAGCTCGACCGGCCGGATGCGCGGGCCGATGCCGTCGCCAACGAGGTGTTCGATCTCTTCGCCGCGCTTGGGGCGAGCGAGGCGCAGCTCGATTTCCCGCTTCTCTACGCCTCCGGCCGTCAGGGCTGGGCGGATCCCTCCCCCGACGGGCCGCGCCGGGACCTCTCCGCTCTCTTCTCGCTCATCCTCGCCCATGTCCCACCCCCCGCGCGGCCGGTGGATGAGCCCTTCGCGATGCTTGCCAGCATCCTTGAATATGATCCCTTCCTCGGCCGCGTGCTCACGGGGCGGATCGAGGCCGGCCGCGCGCGACGGAACATGCCGCTCAAGGTGCTGCGGCCGGGCAGCGCCGAGCCGGTCGAGCTCGGGCGCCTAACCCGGCTTCTTTCCTTCCGCGGGCTTGAGCGCGTGCCGGTGGAGGAGGCGGAGGCCGGGGACATCGTGGCGCTCGCCGGCCTGGCCGAGGCCACGGTGGCCGACACGATCGGCGCCGCCGAACGCGAGAGCGCCCTGCCCGCCATGCCGGTCGATCCGCCGACGCTCGCGATGACCTTCCGCATCAATGACGGCCCGCTTGCGGGACGCGAGGGCAGGAAAGTGACCTCACGGCAGATCCGTGAGCGTCTCTTCCGCGAGGCGGAGGGCAATGTCGCGATCCACGTGCGCGATTCGGAGGAGACGGAAGCCTTCGAGGTCGCCGGCCGCGGCGAATTGCAGCTCGGCGTGCTCATCGAGACGATGCGCCGTGAAGGCTTCGAGCTGACCATCGGCCGCCCGCGCGTGCTGACCCGGCGCAATCCGGAGACCGGCGCCATGGAGGAGCCGATGGAGGACGTGCTCGCGGACGTGGACGAGCCTTATGCCGGCGTGGTTGTCGAAAAACTTTCCCAGCGTAAGGGCGAACTTTCCGAGATGCGGCCTTTGCCCGGCAACCGGCTGCGGCTCACGTTCCGCATCCCGAGCCGCGGGCTCATCGGCTATCACGGCATCTTCCTCACCGACACGCGCGGCACCGGCGTGATGAACCGGAGCTTCGCCGGCTACGGCCCCTGGAAAGGCCCGATCGCGGGGCGCACCAACGGCGCGCTGATCGCGACCGGCGAGGGCCTCGCCGTGCAATATGCGCTCTTCTATCTGCAGGAGCGCGGGGCGCTCTTCATATCGCCTGGGGAACGAGTCTATACCGGCATGATTATCGGCGAGCACAGCCGGGACAACGATCTGGAAGTGAACCCACTCAAGGAAAAGAAGCTCACCAACATCCGTGCCGCCGGCAAGGACGAAGCCCTTCTCCTCATTCCGCCGCGCCGCTTCTCCCTCGAAGAGGCGATCGCCTATGTCGCGGATGACGAACTTGTCGAGGTTACGCCCGGCGCCGTGCGCCTGCGCAAGCGCGAGCTCGATCCGCTGGCCCGCAAACGCGCCAGCCGCGCGGCTTGAGGAAGAAGGTTAGCAATCGAAATTCGTAGTAGAAAACAGAAGGTTTTGTCGTTCACGGGTTCTGCTCCTGCTCCGGCATCCCATCGTCTCTGCGCGATGGGAACCCAGCCGCCGGCGAAGGCGGAGCCTTTGCGATCTGCAACTTTTCGAAATCATTGAATGCGGAGCCGACTCCTCAGCCCCAGAGATTACTGCACGCGCCTGTATCCGTAGAGATAGGCCGCGATGTACATGCCGAGCATTCCCAGCACGAAGCCGGCGGAGAACACGCCAATGTTGTGAGATCGTGATGTTCCAACAACGATCCATGCTGCGCCGTTCACGATGGCAAGGACGACAAGGACCCCAATGCCGTAAGCCGTCAATGTGCGCATCTCTATCCGCATATCCTCCTCCGGCCGGATCGCGTTGTTTCCTTGTAAACCCGTTTGATGATCCACGAAACATTGCAGCGCGCGGGGCGCGATGGAGTCGAGGAACGAGGAGAGGCAGGCTGGTGCGGGAAACGTGAGGCGTCGCTTCACAAACGAGGCTCGGCCTCTTCCATCTCAGCAATGATCTGCGCAGCGCTCGCGCGCGGGTTCGCGGCCGCGATGATGGGCCGCCCGACGACGAGATAGTCCGCGCCGTTGGCGATGGCGGCCGCGGGGGTGGCGCTGCGGCGATGGTCCCCAGTCGCGCTGCCGGCGGGGCGGATGCCGGGGGTCACGATCAAGAGGCCTGGGGCGCCGGCTTCACGGCGCAGCGCCTCGGGATCGTCGGCGGCCGAGGCGATGATGCCGTCGATGCCGCATTCGACCGCCTGTCGCGCGCGCAGGGTGACGAGTTCGCGCGCTGGAAACCGATAGCCCAGGGCAGCGAGATCATCATCGCCAAGGCTCGTCAGCACGGTGACGCCGAGAATGCGCATGGCGGCTGTGCCCCGGCCGCGCACGGCGGCGCGCATGACCTCGGGCTCGGCATGGACGGTGAGAAAGCTCACCCCGCGATCGGCGGCGCGCGCCACGCCCCCGGCCACGGTCTCGCCGATATCGTGCATCTTGGCGTCGAGAAAAATGCGGTTGCCGCGGGCGATCAGGCGATCAATCAGCCCATCGACGCCGCGCGCGAAAGCGAGCCAGAGCCCGATCTTGAAGAAGCTGACGAGGCCGTCGAGGGACTCCGCCATTGCCTCGGCCGCCTGGATATCGGGCAGATCGAGCGCCACGATCAGCCGCTCAGCCATGGTTGGCGGCAAGGGGCGGGACGAGGCTATCACTCGAGAATGTCCGATTTGCGGAGGGAGGCACGCCGGCATCGTGGCCGCAAGGCAGCGGCCCGCGGCGCCGAAGCGGAGGCCCGCGCCGCCGCTGTGCTCGAAGCCACCGGTTGGGTGGTGCGAGCGCGGCGGATGCGGACGGTGGCGGGCGAGATCGACATTATTGCGGAAAAAGAGGGCCTGCTCGCCTTCATCGAGGTGAAGACGCGCCCCCGGCTCGCCGATGCCGCCGCTTCGCTCTCGCCGCGCCAGCGCGCGCGGCTGCTGCGCGCTGCCGAACTCGTGCTTGCCGCGCATCCCGAGTGGGGCCGGCAGGGCGTGCGATTTGATGTCATCGTCGTGGACGCGGCTGGCTGCGTGCGGCGAATCAGCGATGCCTTCCGGGAAGAATGACGAACCCTACCGCTCCACGCACATGGCGACGCCCATGCCTCCGCCGATGCAGAGCGTGGCGAGGCCCTTGTGCGCATCCCGCCGCTGCATCTCATGGAGGAGGGTCACCAGGATGCGCGCGCCGGAAGCGCCGATCGGATGGCCGATTGCGATCGCCCCGCCATTCACGTTCACCTTCGCCACATCCCAGCCCATCTCCTTGTTCACCGCGCAGGCCTGGGCGGCGAACGCCTCGTTCGCCTCAATAAGGTCGAGATCGGCGACCTTCCAGCCCGCGCGCGCCAACGCCTTCCGGCTCGCGGGGATCGGGCCCGTGCCCATCACCGCCGGGTCCACGCCCGCGGTCGCGAAGGCGGCGATGCGGGCAAGCGGCGTGAGGCCGCGGCGCGCGGCTTCCCTGGCGGTCATCACCACGACGGCCGCGGCCCCGTCATTGATGCCCGAGGCATTGCCCGCGGTCACCGTGCCGTCCTTGCTGAAGGCGGGGCGAAGCTTGGCCATGGATTCGAGGTTGGCGTCATGGCGGATATATTCATCGTCGCTCACGCTGATCTCGCCCTTGCGCGTCTTCACGGTGACCGGGGTGATCTCGGCGCGGAAGTGTCCCGCCTTCTGAGCGGCGGAGGCCTTGTTCTGCGAGGCGAGCGCGAATTCATCCTGCTCCTCGCGGGTGATCTGATAGGCGCGGGCGACATTCTCCGCCGTGGTGCCCATGTGGTAGCCGTGAAAGGCGTCCCAGAGCCCGTCTTTGATCATCGTATCGACGAAGCTCATATCGCCCATCTTCACCCCGGCGCGCAGATGTGCGCAGTGGGGGGCGAGCGTCATGTTTTCCTGCCCGCCGGCGATGACGATGGCGCTTTGCCCGCTTTCGACCTGCTGGGCGGCAAGCGCCACGGCGCGCAGCCCAGAGCCGCAGACCTGATTGATGCCGAAGGCGGTTTTGGAATCCGGGACACCCGCGGCGCGCGCGGCCTGGCGTGCGGGGTTCATGCCTTCCCCGGCCACCAGAATCTGGCCGAGAATCACTTCATCGACATCCTCGGGCGCGAGCTTCGCCCGCTTCATCGCTTCCCCGACCGCGACGGAGCCGAGCGTATGGGCTGGCGTTCCACTAAAGGCACCGTTGAAGCTGCCGACCGGAGTACGCGCCGCGCCGACGATGACGATTTCGTCCATGGCTGAGCCCTTCTCATCCTGGCTTGTGGCAAGGAAACTTACGCCCGGTATATCGGCCGTCAAAGAGAGCCCAACCAGTCCCGGAACGGGCGCCACAGGGATGTTTCGGCGGTAGAGCCGGCAACCATGCCGACATGCCCGGCCGCCGGGGTGTGCAGAATCGCGCCGGGAATCAGCGTGGCGAGCGGCCGGGCACTCTCCGGCGGCACGATGCGGTCGCGCCCCGGCGCGGCAATGAAGGCGGGCATGCGCAATGACGTGGGATCGACCGGCAGGCCGGCGACCCGCCAGGCCAAGCGGGCCGGACTGTTGGCGCCGTACCAGCCGCCCAGGCACTCGCGCGCGACCGGAGCCGCAAGCGGCACCCCGTCATTCAGCCAGTCTTCGAGGGCGACGAAGAGCCGCGCCCGAGCGCTCGCCGGATCGAGGCGGGCGAAGGAGCGGTATTTGGCGGCGACGCCGAAGGGATCGAGGCCCGCGAACAGCGTTTGCAAGCAATCGGTCGGCAGGCTCGCGCCAACGGTGAAGAGGGGTTCGAAGAGCGGCAGGGTGCGCGCGAGGATCATCGCCCGCTCCGCGCCCGCGGCATGGAAGTCCCACGGTGTGGCGAGCAGGGCCAGCGCGCGGATCCGTTCCGGGCGGCGGAGGGCGGCGGCGAGCGCAAGCAGGCCCCCCATGCAGTACCCGACAAGCACGAACCGTCGCGGCAGGGCCATGAGCACCCGTTCGAGGCGGCCGGCGATATAGTCGGTGAGGGTAAAGCTGCGTTCGGCCTCGCCCGGCCAGCCCCAGTCGAGCAGCAGCGGCCGGAGGCCGGACGCGGCGAGCCAGCGCAGCATCGAGCTCTCCTCGGAAAGGTCGAGCACATAGGCGCGGTTGACGAGGCTCGGCACGAAGAGCACCGAAGGGGCGTTGCGTCGCCCGGTTCCGTAATCGAGCAGGCGCGTATCCCCTTCCTGCCAGAGCACGGGCGGGTCCGGCAGTGTGCGCTGATAGGGATGACGGCGATAGGCGGCGATTCCGGCGATCAGCTCCCGGTCCTGGCGGAGCGTCTCAGCCAGGACCGCCCGGCGGAATGCCTGCTCGGTCGGCCCGCCGGCGAGGCTGAGCGCTTGGCGCAGGCGCTCGACCCCTTCCAGGAAGCTGGCGCTCGATCGCGGCCAGCCGTTCTTCGAGGCGGGCGAGGCGGCGATCGAGGCGCTCGAGCGCAGCATCGCCAGGAAAAGGTGCAGCAGCAGGGGCCGCGGCCCCAGCCGGCGGAGCGGTCCTGGCGCTGGGGTCGAGATGCTCACGCGGCGGTTCGGGACCGCGGGACGCTGGCAGCGCGCCGAGCAGAGCGTTCGCCGCCCCGGCCCAGAGCGAAAGCAGGCGAATCCAGCTCTCCTGCACCTCGCGGTCGGAGCCGAGGGCGGCAAGCTCGCTCTGCCAGAGCGTGATCCAGTCGCGCGCCAAGGCCTCGATCTCGGCCGGCGCAGGCGGCGATGCGTCCGGTCCCGGCACCTCGGTCATCCCTCATCCTTCCTCCCGGCACCTGGTCGCGGAAATAACGGGCCTCTGGAGCTGTGAACGAACCCCGTTGCGGACCGGGTCCTTAGAGCGTGATGACCGAAGGTGGCCTCACCGAAGGTCTGAATCACGCGACAAAACAATAACCGAGAGCGGGATACGCGGGCACGGGCGAACACCTCCCGCTTCCGGTCAAGCCGGCCGCGCCGCTCCGGGCGGCGGCGCGGGCGAACCATAGACTCTCGCGCCCGGGCACGAAACAACCCGCGCGCGCCGCCGTGCTTTTGTGCGCGAGCTTTCTCGCATTCCCATGCGGCAGGGATCGGCTCTACCATCCCGCCAGGGTCGAGGACGGACAAGCCATGTCGCAAATCCACGAGAACGAGGCGCCTGCAGCCGACGCCCCGCGCGAGCCGCCGGTGGTCGTCAAGAAATACGCCAACCGGCGACTCTACAATACGGAGAGCTCCAGCTACATCACGCTCGACACTCTGGCCGAGATGGTGCGGGCCGGGCGGGACTTCGTGGTCTATGACGCGAAGACAGGGGAAGACATCACCCGTGGCGTGCTGACCCAGATCATCGTCGAGGAAGAAAACAAGGGCCGCGCGCTGCTGCCCACGAGCTTCCTCCGCCAGCTCATCGCCTTCTATGGCGATTCGCTGCAGAACCTGGTGCCGCGCTATCTGGAGCAGGCGATGGCGAGCTTTGCCCGCCAGCAGCAGGAAATGCGCAAGGCGATGCAGCAGACGATGGGAAATCTCTTTCCTTTCAACATGGAGGAGATGGGCCGCCAGATGGAGCGGGCCATGACCCTCTTCACCCCGTTCTACCGTCCGCCGGGCAGTGAACTGCCGCCCGCCGCCCGCGCGCCGGACCAGACGGAGGAGATCGAAGTGCTGCGCGCCGAGGTGGCGAGCCTGCGCCAGCAGCTCGCAGAGGCCCGCGCCGTGCGTGCCAAGGCCGGGGCCAAACCCCGCGAGGAGGAAACCGGATCTCACTGAGATTTGTCCTGACTCGGAAAATTGTCCTGATCGGGATTTGTGCTGGAGGCGTAACTTCTTGCCGGACCCCCGGAATGCCAATTTGTGGTTAAGATTGGCTTGGGGTTGACTAAATTATAAGACATCCATCAATTTTTCGGCCATATTATGGATGACACTTGGGCCCACTGTCCGGTATGGAGGTCCGGGTAAGAGATTTTTTAGAATAATTACGGATGGAGAGTGTTGGGTGGTCGAACGCCCGGAGGAGCAGCCTCATCTCGCTGCCGGCTCGTCCCCACCCGGACGAGAGGCCGCAGCCTCGCGGCGCCGCGGTCGGCCGCAAAGCCGGGCGGTCGCCGCGGATCGTCATGTCGGCGCCCGTATCCGCGAACGGCGGCTGATGCTCGGGCTTTCCCAGCAGCAGTTGGCAAGGCTGATCGGCGTCACCTATCAGCAGGCGCATAAATATGAACGCGGGCTCAACCGGATCTCGGCCGGCCGGCTGTTCGAGATCGCGCAGGTGCTCCATGTGCCGATCTCCTGGTTCTTCGAGGGGCTTGGCGAAGAGGGGACGGCCCCGACCCTGACCGCGGGCCAGCGGCGGGTGCTGGAGCTTGCCCGCAACTTTTCGGCGATCAACAATGAGCGGCACCAGGAGGCGCTGAGCGAGATGGCCCGCGTCCTGGCCGCTCAGGCAGCGTGCGGGCGTTCCTCTCCGTAAGGCTTGGCTTCGTCCTCGCCCGCCGCGACGCCCAGATCAGCGGTTCATTCAGCGATTCATCAGGACCGGCAGCCGCCCGTGTTCGAGCACGTGCCGGGTCACGCCACCCAGAATGAGTTGGCGAAGCCGGGAGTGCGAATAGGCGCCCATCGCCAGAAGGTCGGCGTCGAAGGCCGCCGCCGCCGCCAGCAGGCCCGCCCCCACCACGCCGTCCACCGGGCCGAACATGCGGATCTGAGCGATGACTCCATGCAGGGCGAGGTACGGCGCCAGCTCCTGCGCGGACGGACCGCGGCGCTGATAGCCCTCGGCGGAAAGAATGGCGACGGCCTCGGCCTCCTGGAGCCAGGGAAGTGCGGCGGTGACGGCCGAGGCGGCTTCGGCGGTGCCGTTCCAGGCCAGGCAGATGCGCCGGCCGATGACTGTGGGCGGCTCCGGGGGCGCAAGCAACACCGGACGGCCGGAATCGAACAGCACGGCATGCAACGCATCCGACGAGGCGCTTTCGCCCTCAACCTCGGGGCGCGCGACAACGGTTACGTCGGCCAGGCGCGCCTGCTGGGCCACCAGCTCCTCCTCGCGGCCGGTGGCTATGGTGAAACTTGCGGTTGCCACCCGCTCGACACTCTGGGGTTCGGTGAGCTTGATCCCATGCGCCGCGAGCGCGCGATCGAAGAGACTGCGGATCGTCGTCGCGCGCTCGCTGCTCTCCTTCTCGGTCGCCGCCATCATCTCCTCGATCATTGCGCCGGAAAGGCCCTCTCCTGCCAAAGGGGCCACGTCGCGCGCATCGACATGGACATGCAGCGCCGCCACGTGCGCGCCCCAGATTTTGGCGGCCACGAGCGCGGTGGCCAAAGCTGACTCTCCAGCGGCGACGCTGGAGATCGGCAGCAGGATCTTGCGAATCGCCATCGCTCCCTCACTCGGTCCGGTGATGGATGACATCAAGCCCCGATCAGAAGCTTAACATGGTTCGGCCCCCTGCTGGGCAAGCTCCTCGGCAAGGCGGAGTCCGGCCGTGAGCGTCGCCCCAGACGGCTCGGCGGCATCCAGCAGATGCCACCCCCCGGACAGGGCCGGCATGCCCGCTGCTCCGAGCGAGGCCGCCGCCCGGTGGAGAACCGCCTGCGTGGCATCGGAGGGATCGGGCTCCGAGGCGGCTTCGCGCGCAGCCACGCGGTTTTCGAGAAGGGTGAGCGGCGCCTTCAGCCAGAGACCGAGGAACGGAACGCCGGCCTCGGCCGCGGCGGCCTCGATGGCGGCGCGATAGGCCGGATCGAGGAAGGTCGCATCGGCAATCACACTGTGGCCGAGGCTCGCCACCTTGGCAGCGATGGCCATGAGGGAGGCGTGAACGGCGCGATTCTCCTCGGGCGTATAGGCCGAGTCTGGCAGCCTTGTTTCGGGGCTGACGCCATGCCGGCGCTTGCGCAGCACGTCGCTCGACACCACCAGCGCGCCGGGCGCGGCGCCGATCCGCGGCGCGAGGCCATGGGCGAGCGTGGATTTGCCGCCGCCGGGCAGGCCCCCGACGGCGATCAACATCGGCCGCGCGGGGCGAAGGAAGCTCGACGCGGCGGCGAAAAAACGCCTGGCCTCCGCATCCAGGCCGCGAGACGCCTGGACATGGGCACGCACCATGGCCCGCAAAGAGAGAAAGGGCGGCAGCCCGCCGACCAGCCCGAAATCGCCACTGCTGGCGACGTAGCTATTGAACACGAGATTGGCGCTCGGCCGGTCGCCCCGCAATGCGAGGTCCATCAGCAGAAAGGCGAGATCGAAACCGAGATCGATGCTCGCCAGCCGCTCATCGAACTCGAGCGCGTCGAAGGGCACCGGCTCGCCCTGCCAGAGACAGAGATTGCCGAGATGGAGATCCCCATGGGCCCGGCGGACGAACCCCTCTTCCGCGCGAGCGACGAGCCAGCTTTCCCGGATTTTGAGCGCTGCCAGCAGCGAGGCTTCCCACGCCAGGGTCTCGGCCTCGGGAAGCCCAGCCGCGAGTGCCGAGATGCGATTCTCGGCGGCGAGGCCGCGGAGCGAGGCCGGATGATCGATGCCGGAGAGGGGCGCGAGGCCCGCATGGTAGCGGGCGACGGCGCGGCCGAGCGCGCGGGCGAGGCGTGGTATGAGGCGGCCCGAACCGGCGATGCGATCGAGAAAATCCTCTGCCGGGACGCGCGCCATGCGCAGCACCCATTCGACTGGCTCACCCGGCTCATCGAGCGCAAGGCCGCCATCCGGACGGCGCACCAGCGCCACCACATCGCGATAGAGACCAGGCGCCGCCGGACCATTCAGCGCAAGCTCACGAAGGAGGAAATGGTACCGGGCGGCGAGCGCGGTGAAGTCGAGATAGGAGAAGGCCACGGCCTTCTTCAGTTTCCAGGCAGTATCGGGGCCAAGAAAGACGGCGGAGATATGGGTTTCCACCGGCGGTGCGCCTGCGAGCTGAAAGAAAAACGCCGCCGCCTCGCGCTGCTCCGCTGGAATCGCCACCGATGCCGCTCTGTCCAGGGGGTCAGAGAGAGGGTCAGGGATAAAGCATGCCGGTTTGCCAGCCTGCGCCGGCGCGGGTGAAAACCCTGCGCTCGTGCAGCCGGAAGGGGCGCTCCTGCCAGAACTCGAACCGCGCGGGGGTCAGCCGGAAGCCTGACCAGAAGGATGGGCGGGGCACCGCCTCCCCCGGATAGCGGGCTTCGAACAACGCGACGCGGGCTTCAAGTTCGGCCCGGGTGGCGAGCGGCCGGGACTGGTCCGAGGCCCAGGCGCCGATGCGGGAGAGGCGCGGACGCGAACTGTAATATTCGTCCGCCTCCGCTTCAGTAACCGGCGCGGTGCTGCCCTCGATCCGGATCTGGCGGGAAAGCGACTTCCAATAAAAGAGCAGGGCCGCTCGTGGATTGGCCGTGAGCTCTGCCCCCTTGCGGCTTTCGAAGTTGGTATAGAAGACGAAGCCGCGTTCATCCCACCCCTTGAGCAGGACGATGCGGGCCGAGGGCACACCGTCCGGCGTCGCGGTGGCGAGCGTCATCGCATTGGGGTTGTCGGGCTCGGCTGCCTCGGCTGCGGCGAACCATTCTCCGAACAGGCCGAAGGGGGCCTCGTTCGCCACCTGTGCGGCTCCCGTCTCGATCCTGATCTCGGCCATGGCCCGATCTCTCCCGCGATGGAAGGCAAGGAATAGAGCGTGATGACCGGAGGTGGGAACACCGGAGGTCTGAATCACGCGGGGAAACAAAAGCGAGAGCGGGATGGGGGAGCGTGAGCGAGCCCCTCCCGCGCGAGCGCGTGATGACCGGAGGTGGGAACACCGGAGGTCTGAATCACGCGGGGAAACAAAAGCGAGAGCGGGATGGGGGAGCGTGAGCGAGCCCCTCCCGCGCGAGCGCGT
>DASZQO010000031.1:0-7004 GCA_035549615.1 Acetobacteraceae bacterium | reverse complement strand
ACGGACTCCGTTCGCGAGAAATGCACGACAGAAAGGAACAGAACTGCGGCAGCCACTGTCGCGCTCAAGGCCCATGTCAGTATCTTGGCCGAGAGCGGCTGGGGCAGGACCGCCTCACCCCATTGCCGCTGCCCTCTTTGGTAATTGACGGCTTCGCGGCGAAACAACAACGCTCCGAGCGCCACGCCCGCACCTCGTCGCTTCGTCGGCGTACAGGCACATTCTGGCAATCCTCCCGGCGGCTAAGCCGCCGGGAGGGAAAGAATGTCAGGCAGCCGCCCTCGCCGGCCTGCCGAGACCGAGGTCGGAGAGAATGGTCTCTTCCACCCTCCTGATGTCGGCCAACAGGACCTGAATGGGATTTTGCCGCGCGAGCAGGGCGGCGCCAGCGGAAACCGCCTCGAGGTCGGCATCCGCCAGTTCGACAGGCTGCATGAGAATGGTGTCACTCACGTTCATTTTTTTGCTCCCCAGAAAAGTTTGAGAAGTGATCAGTCCCGCCTCATAGAGACGGGGCCAATCCTATGGGCGGCATGTTTCGATTTCCGCCCTCGACACAATGACATTTCGATACCGTTATGGCAAGCATGGCCAAATTACCATTCGTTGAACGTGCCCGGTTTGCGAAGAATTGCAACGCCTGCGTGCAATTTCCTGAGCGGGGCGTGATCCCTCTGACTTCCGGTGGAAGCGCGGCACCCCGGCGCCCAGCGATACGCCGCTTGCCACGGACAAGTGAGCGCCCTCAGGTCGGATGATGACGGGCGAAACGTCTCATGTTTCGACCGGCTTTCGACCGGCCCGGCGTCTGGGCAGAATGGCCATGTCTTCCTTCCGGCAGGAGCATTGCCAGGAGGAAGCCTCTATTCAATCCCTAGCTGCGGAGCCGCCTCCGAGCAGCTTGCGCAGATCCGCAACGATGGTCTTCTCCAGGGTCAGAAGATCTTCTCTCAGGATGGCACCGGGGGCTGTCGGGCGCATGGCCCCTGCGGAGACCGCATCGAGATCGGCATCACAAAGCGCGAAGGGGCGCGGCATGCCTCTGTCACTCATATTTATTTCCTTTCTCCCGTTTTCCTGCGGAGAATTCACGAATCTGTCTCCGCGAGAAGGACGACCTTCCCACGGACAACCCGCACAGTTATCGTGGCGATGAATATCATTCCGATTTCGTTATAACAAGAACCGGGCACATGATTTTTTCTTAACCTTCCGTGGAACGGGATGGATCACGCGCCCTCACCCCGATGGCGATGCGCGAGGCCGATATGGGTAGCCACGAGATTGTTGGCTGGGGCCCGATATCGAAGCCTGATGATTTTTCCCGGTTGAAACCCCCGGTTTCTCTTGGCGGGCAGTTTTATAGCTCAAACGGATCATAGGCCGGCCGCACAGCACCCCATCGGCCCGCGCCTTCCAGGCGTGGAAGGGCACGCGAAGATCCGGAGAATCGACCTCGCATTTAGTTGAAGCCGCCGCGCGCCGTGATCGGCCAGAGGCACTCGACGCGATGATCCCGCACGCCGACGTACCAGTCATAGCGATCGACCGTAGGATCGCAATGGCCGGGAACAAGCCTGAGCTTCTCGCCGAGCGGTGGACCCGCGGCGCCATCCCCGATGATCAGCTTGCCGTGCTCGTCCGAGGCGCCGACGTAGCGGATGTGCGGCTGCCGCCAGATGAGCGGCAGGCCCGAGTCCACGGAGATCGCCTTCAGCCCGACATCCACCACCGCGACATCGGGCTTCGGGCGGCTCATGACCGTTCCGAGCACGAACAAGGATTGCTGGAAGGTCGATACGGGGGCCCCGACCTCGTCGAGGTTCCGGGCATAGTCAGCATCCATGAAGCAATAGCTCCCGGCCTGGATCTCGTTGAAGACGCCGGAGCCGGCCTCGAACACGAAGCTGCCCGTGCCGCCGCCGCCGACGATCGGACAATCGAGCCCTTGCTGCTTCAACTGCTCGACGGTGCGGCGCGTATGGGCCACGGCATCGGCAATCGCGGCTGCCCGTTCGCCGTATCCGCGGATATGCTGGGCGCTGCCGTGATAGGCCTGAAGGCCACCGAAGCGGAGATGCGGCGAGGCGGCGATGCGCTGCGCCAGAGCCACCGCCTCCGGCCCGGGCGAAACGCCGCATCGCCCGGCCCCGACATCGATCTCGACGAGCACGGGAAGGCGGATCCGCGCTGCCTCCGCGGCCGCCTCGAGCATCGCGACCTGACTTGCTTCATCCGCGCAGACCGCGACATGCGCGAGGCGGGCGAGCGAGGCAAGCCGCGCGATCTTCGCCGCGCCCACGACCTCGTTGCTCAGCAGGATGTCGGAAACGCCACCCCAGGCGAGCGCTTCCGCCTCCGCAACCTTCTGCACGCATTGCCCGACCGCACCCGCCTTCATCTGCAAATGCGCGATCACGGTGGATTTATGGGTCTTGGCGTGCGCGCGCAGCTTCGCCCCCGTCGGTCTCAGCAAGCTTGCCATGCGCTCGAGATTGGCCTCGAACGCGTCAAGATCGATCAGTAGGGCGGGCGTATCGATCTCCTCCTCCCGGTCTCCGGGAGAAGCTGGGGGAGGCTGCTGCATCGTCAACTCCTAGAAGATGTTATGAACCTTCTACCAGGCCCCATGTGATAAAACAAAATACGGTCAGCAAAGAAGAGAGGCTGTTCTTTTCCGGGGAAAAGAACCAAGGAGCTTTTGTCCTTTCATTCGTAGCCTCGGCGCCTGTTTGAGAAGGCGCTGTGGTTTGTCGGAAGCGCCGCAGGCGCCGGCCGGCATGGCTTTCGAGAACCGGAACGGAACGGCCTTAAGGGGTCGTAAGCCCCGGAAGCGCAGAAAGACGCGCCGGACGACCACCACTATCGCATTCTTAAACAGGCGCCCGGCCAGCGCCGAGATCAATGTGATCTCTGGCGGATCGAGGCATCTCCCGCCGATATGGTCGGGCTCCCGGCGCAAACCGATCCGTCAAAGTCACGAAATTGAGCGAGAAGGTAAAACCAGAGTGTGATGATCGGAAATCGTCACGCTCTCGCCAGGAAAAGGGGAGAAAAGTTTCTTCGCTTCTTTTTCTTCAGAAAAACAAGCCCCATTCTTTCCGATGTTTTATCGAAATGCATAACACTTTCGAAGGCGGTCCAGCGCTATGGCTTCTCTGCCGCGCAGCACCCGGAGGATCAAGTCCGGCCACCTCGCCTTGTCACGCGCCGCTCGGCTCGCGTCCATGCAGCCTCTGTGCATAGACATTGATGATCAGCGCCGCGAGCAGGATCAGCCCGCGGATCAGGATCTTCATGAAGCTGTCGATCGCCACATGGTCGAGTCCGTTATTGAGCACGCCGAGCACGAGAAGCCCGAGGATCGTGTTGCCGATGCCGCCGCTGCCCCCGAAGAGGCTGGTGCCGCCCACCACCACGGCCGAGATGCTATCGAGCAGGTAATTGTCGAACTCGTTCTGCTGCGCGCTGCCAAAATGCGCCACCCCGAGCATGCCGGAGAAGCCGGCGCAGACTGCCGAGATCACCATCACCGCGCGGACGATCCGCTTGACATTGACACCGGAATATTCCGCTGCCTCGCGGTTGCCGCCGACCATGTACACATAGCGGCCGAAGCGCGTATAGGTCAGCACCAGATGCGCCACCAGCATCACAAGCCCCGCCATCACCGCGATCCACGGCACCGGCCCGATCGAGCCGCTGCCGAGGGTCATGATGAGCGGTGGCACGGCATAGGCGATCTGCCCGCGCACCAGTACCGCACAGATGCCGGCGCCGATCTGCAGCATTGCCAAGGTCGTGATGAAGGAGGGAATGCCGATAACGGTCGTCGCAACGGCATTGATCTCGCCGAGTGCGACGGTCGCGGCAAAGCCGAGCAGGATCGCAAGCCCCCCCGGCAGCGGGAGGTTTTGGATATTGACGCTGGAATCCTGGAGCGTGAAGAACGCGATCACAACGCCGGCGACATTGGCGATCGCGGCGACCGAAAGATCGATCTCGGCGCAGAGAATCACGAAGGTGAGCCCGACCGCCATGATGCCGGTCACGGAGATCTGCTGCAGTACGTTCTGCAGATTCCCGAGGCTCAGGAAGGAGGGGCTCGCGAAACCGAAGAAGGCGACGAGAAAGAGAAGAGTCGCGAAGGGCGCGATATTGCGGAGCTGCTCCGTGAGCAGCCGGCGTGCACGCCCCGTCCTTCGCCGTTCCAGCCCCGCCGCAGCTTCCATGCCTTCCATCGGTCAGGCCGCCGCGAGAAGCTCGTTCTTGCCCACCGCCTCGGAGGCAAATTCCCGTGCAATCACGCCCTTCTTCATCACCAGGATGCGGTCGGCGAGCGAGAGAACCGTCTCGGGTTCCGTTGAGACGACAACAATGCCGATCCCCTCGTCGCGAAGCCTGCGCACGATCCTCACCACATCCTCCTTGGCGCCGACATCCATCCCCCGCGTGGGCTCGCTCAGGATCAGCACCTTGGGCTTGCGGGTCAGCCATTTCGCCAGTGCCACCTTCTGCTGGTTGCCGCCGGACAGCGCGCCGAGCGGCAGCGTGCACCGCGGCGGACGGATATCAAGCTCCTTGATCCGCGCCTCGGCGATGGCGCGCTCGGCCGCCGGGCGGAGCAGAACGCGGGCGATGTGCTGGAGAATCGAGATCGAAACGTTCTTGTACACGGGCTCGTGCGCGAAGAGCATGCTTCGCCGGCTCTCGGGCACGAAGGCAAGGCCGGCGCGCCGCGCGCGGCTCGTCGTCCCGAGCCGCACCCGCCGCCCGCCGATCCTGACCGTGCCGCGCTCGGCCCGCATCTTGCCGAAGAGGCTGCGCGCGAGCTCGAGCTGGCCCGAGCCCAAAAACCCATAGATGCCGAGCACCTCGCCCGCCCGCACCTCAAGCGAGACATTCCGGAATGAACCGGCGTGCCCGAGCTCCCTCGCCTCGAGAAGCACGGGCGCGTCCGGCTGGCTTGCGAGCATGATCGGCTTGACATAGCTCTGCGCGAGATCGTCATGGTCGCGGCCGATCATGTTCTCGATCAGCCAGGCCTTGTCGATGCGCCCGACCGCTTCCGTGGCGACATGGCGCCCGTTGCGGAAGACCGTGACGGAGTCGGAGATCGCTAGGATATCGTCGAGGAAGTGCGAGATGAAGATGATGCTGCGCCCGGCCGCGCAGAGACGGCGCAGCAGCGAGAAGAGCCGCTCGATCTCCGGCGGGGAAAGCGCCGAGGTCGGCTCGTCGAGGATGATGATCCGCGCGCCTGAGAAGAGCACGCGCGCGAGCTCGATGAGCTGCTGCAGGCCGAGCGGGAGCGAGCCGAGCAGGGCGGCCGGGTCGGCATCGATGCCGAGGCTCGCAAGATGGCGCGCCGCTTCGCTCTGCATGCGCGCCCAGTCGATCGTGCCAAGCCGCGTGAGCGGCTGGCTGCCGAGGAAAACATTCTCGGCGACCGTGAGTGTTGGCACGACAGAAAGCTCCTGGTGCACCATGCCAATGCCCGCCTCGCGCGCATCGCGCGCCGAGCGGAAGGAGACGGGGCGCCCCGCGAGCAGCATGTGGCCCTCATAGGCGGTGTGCACGCCAGCGATGATCCTCATCAACGTGCTTTTCCCCGCCCCGTTCTCGCCGACTAGGCCGTGGATCTCGCTCGCCTTGAGGTCAAAATCCACTTCATGAAGCGCCGCCACCCCCCCGAAATTCTTTGAGACGCCGCGGAGTTCCAGCAGGCTTTCCGGCATCAACGTCTCCGATTCCGCCTGGCGTCAGGTCAAGGTGCGTCAGATCAGGAAGTGCCGCTCCATCCAGAGCATTCCCGGCGCGTTCGCATCGGTGACGACCGGCCCGTCAGCGATGATATTCTTGGGAATGCCGCCAGGCCCCGTCTTCTCGCCGCTCACCACCGCGGCCACCCCTGCGATCAGCGAATAGCCGTGGATCCGGCAGGAGGGATTGCGGACGGTTGCGGTCATCTTGCCGGCGAGCACCGCCTCGAGCGCCGGCGGCATCGCATCGCAGCCGCCGATCTTGATCTCCGTGCGGTGGCGCTGAAGCATGACCTTGTAGGCGGCGAGCGCCATATCGTCATTGTGGAAATAGGCGGCGTCGATCTTCGGAAAGCGCGTCAGCAGGTCTTCCCACAGCCGTGCGACCTTGGCCACGTCCCAGTCCGCGGGCGAGGTGTCGAGCACCTTGATCTTGGGATAGTTCTTGACGACCGAGAAAAAGCCCTTTGCGCGCCCCTGGGCGCCAGTGTGGCCGAGCGCGCCCTGCGTCATGATGATATTGCCCTCGCCGCCGATGGCATTGACCAGGGCCTGGGTGACCGCCGCCCCCATGAAGATATTGTCCGGGGCGATGAAGCTGTGGACGCCGATCTTGTCCAGTGGCGCGATCAGCGTGTCCATGTCGATGACCGGGATACCGGCATTGATCATCTTATTGACCGGCGCAATAAGCGTCCCCTCGCCAAAGGCCTGGATCGCGACGAAGTCCCAATTCTGGGAGGCCATGTCGTCGATGGCGGCGCGCTGCTTCACGGCGTCCAGCTCACCGTCGAACCAGGTGACCTCGACATTGAAGAGCTTGCCCCAATATTCCGCTGCCTGCTTGCCCTGGGCGCACCACGTGGCCTGAAGGCCGGCATTCGAGTAGGCGGCCTTGAGCGGCTTCGATGAGCGGCCGGCCGCCGCCATCTCCTGCGCCAGTGCGGGGTCGATCCCGAATCCGGCGAGCATCGCACCAACGGCACCCGCGCCCGCAAGCAAGCCGCGGCGGCGGTGATTAACCAATTCCTGATTCTTTGGCATGGCCTGGACGCTCCCTGGTTTTTCCATTTGTTCGGTCCGCCTTCATAACCTTTTTCCCGGCGGTCAGAAAAGTCTGGGCGAACGCGGGGGCTTCGATGCACTCGCACGCAGGGATGGCAGGGGCGGCGAAAAATAGGGCGGCGCCTGGTGGGGCGCCGCCCTCCGAGTTTTTGCGCCGTGCCGATGGCGCTCGCTTGC